>CAMCWG010000009.1 GCA_945882005.1 Bordetella parapertussis | reverse complement strand
ATGCCCAGTACCTGGAGAAAATCGATTTTGATGTGTCCAGCCTAGTGCCACAGCTCGCACGTAAGCATGAAGTAGATGACATTGTTTCTGTCACAGAGGTTATGGGCCAGAAGATTCAATTTGCGCTGATTGGTACCTGTACGAATGGCCGTCTGGACGATATTCGGCAGGCTGCAGCCATTCTGCGTGGAAAAAAATTGGCCCCTGGTGTGCGCATGATCGTGACACCTGCGTCGCGTCAAATTTACTTGGCAGCTTTAAAAGAAGGGCTGATCGAGGTGTTTGCAAATGCTGGCGCTTCGTTCGAGTCGGCGGGTTGCGGTACATGCGTTGGCATCACGAACCGTCTGGTTCCAGGCGATGGTGACACGGTGATCTCTACCGCCAACAGAAACTTTAAAGGTCGCTTGAGTAACAAAAATGCTGATATCTGGTTGGGCTCGGCTGCAACGGTCGCCGCGTCTGCGTTGACCGGATACATCACTGATCCGCGGGATGTCGTCGGCGGAACATGGAGGGCCGCAGCATGATAACGGCGCACGCGTTACAGGTCGTAGGCCCAAGCTTTTTACTTGGTGACGATGTGAATACAGATATCAATTGCTCAAACAAGTACTTGCCGGGCAAGGATGTTGCTTATGTTGCACAGCATGCCTTTGAGCAACTTTCACCCAAGCTTGCGGCTGATGTGCAGGCGAGCGGTGGTGGCATTTTGGTTGCAGGGCATCACTTTGGAATTAATTCGTCGCGTGAACAGGCGACCCATGTGTTGCATGCGATGAATATCCGGGCTGTTGTGGCGAAGTCGTTTGGTCGGCAATTTTTCCGCAATGCGATTAATAATGGCCTACCTGTCTTTGAATGCGATACAGATCAGATCGCCAGTGGCGAAATGATTAGCATTGATTTCGGGGCAGGTGAGCTAACAGTGGCAGGGCGAAAGGTGCAACAAGCGCATCCTCTGCCGCAAGAAATTCTGGCGATTTTGTCGCTAGGTGGACTGATCCCCTTCTTAAAAAAATATCCTGACTGGAAGTTTGCATGACTAATGTGACCGCCACACAAAAACGACGCGCATTGCGTGACCAATTAAAGGGCGAGCAGGCTGTGCGTGCGCCGGGTATCTATGATGGCTATGGTGCGCGCTTAGTCGAGCAAGCTGGTTTCTCTGCGGTCTATATGACAGGTAACGGCGTGTCGGCAAGTTTGTTGGGGCGTCCTGATGTCGGCTTGATTGATTTGACACTCATGACGGATCATGCGCGACGTGTTGCGGGCTCCGTGAATATTCCTTTGATTTGTGACGCCGACACAGGCTACGGCAATGTTGTGAACGTACGACGCACGATTGCGGAGTTTGAAGCCGCGGGTGTGGCTGCCATCCATATGGAAGACCAGATCTCACCCAAGCGCTGCGCGCAGATGCCGGGTGATAGATCCGTGGTGGATTTTAACGAGGCAGTATCGAAAATTGCTGCGGCAAGTGCGGCGCGCTCTGATGCTGAGTTTGTTTTAATTGCGCGGACAGATTCTGCAGGGGCGCTTGGTTTGGCCGAGGCAATTAGGCGCGTACGAGCTTTCGCACAAGAGGGTGCGGATGCAGTGTTTGTTGAGCTTAAAGCGAGCCCCTCGCTTCTGGAAGATATTGCGGCGATAAAAGCCGCAGTTAATGTCCCAGTTGTGGTCAATATGGACAGCGGCGGTGGCTTAGCGGGGCTGTCATTTGATGCGATGAAAGCTGCCGGGATTGACCTTGGTATTTATCCTGCCATGGCGCGTGGTGCGTTTGGTTTTGCGATGACTGCTGCACTAGGCCATTTATCGAAGGCAGGTAATATGCAAGGTTTTGCCGGGCAGATGTTTAACTCTGCCCAATACAACGCGGCGCTTGGTATTGATGAAATCGAAGCGTGGGAAAAGCGCTTCGATCGCTAGTCCCAACCTTCATTACTCACGACAATATCAATCGAGAAATTTAACAAAGGTCGCGACGGGTTCGCGTTCGCTGATGAGCGTGTTTTCGATTTTGCTCATGTCAGCGACGCCGAGAGCGAGCCCGCACATGACACTCTCTTCTTCTGGGATACCCACAATCTCGCGGATAGTGGGATGGAAGCGGTTGAAGGCTGCCTGAGCACAGGTGTCAAGGTTGCGGCCACGCGCAGCCACCATGAAGCTTTGGAGGAAGCAACCAAAGTCTAGCCAGGATCCGGTGTTCATTTTTCGTTCGATCGTAAAAATGATACCGACAGGTGCACCGAAAAACGTGTAGTTTTTTCCGTGCTGGGCATGCATCCCTGCTTTGTCATCGCGGCCAAGCCCCAATAATTTATAGAGGGCGAGACCGACTTTACGACGACGATCGATATAGGGCGATTCCCATTCTGTTGGATAGTAGCGATAATCTTCTTTAAGAGCTTCGAAGCGCGCTTTGTCGTTGTAGATCTCGACGATTGCGTCAGACAAACGATCCTTGAGTGCGCCAGTTACAACATACGCTTTCCATGGTTGGGTGTTCGAGCCTGATGGTGCTCGCGCAGCGACCTCGAACATTTTCTCAATATCTTCACGCGCAACAGGGGTTGGTAAAAAAGCGCGGATTGAGTGACGCGAAGTCATTGCTTCATCGACGGTTTGTTGTTGGGTCGTTTGAATCATGTGAGTACCTTCTTCGGATAATTTTTGAAGCAAGACGGGTATTTTGCCGCATTTTTTTGAAACCCATACAATCGAGACAAACAATAAAGGAGATTCACCATGAGTGCCAGCGCAGTTGATGCCTTTAGTGATAGTGCGCGTGATTTGTTAAGCCGTAACGAAGCGATCGCGCGGCTTCGTGTCCTAAGTGACTCGCAGGCCGGGTTTGACCGCAAAGCGTGGCAGGAGATTGCGAACGCGGGTTGGCTAGGCGTGCTGGTGTCCGAGGATGAGGGGGGCTTGGGTTTAGGCCTGCGCGAGCTAGCGGCCATCGCAGACGAGGTGGGGCAGGCGCTGTTTCCAGAGCCCTATATCGCAGGCGCAGTCCAAGTCGCTACCGTACTGATGGGATGCCCCTCTGGAATATTGCGCAACCAACTTCTTGAGCGCTTAGTCGATGGTTCGTGTGTGTCGGGTTTGGCATGGCAGGAAAAACTTGGGCAAATGCAGTCTGCAGATGGGCTGGCCACACATCTGGTTGCTGTGGGTGATGCACTGCAGGTGTCCGGTAAAAAGTCCTTCGTTGCCCCGGGTAATGGTGCAGACGGCTGGATCGTTCTTGCGAGTCAGCAGTCCGAACCGGTCCTTGTGTGGATTGCCGCTAATTCTAAGGGTGTGACCTGTCGTGATCTTCAAGGTGTGGATGGTTTGCCCACAGCAACGCTGACTCTGACTGACGTTGAGGTACCTGACTCTCATGTCTTAATGCGTGGCGGTGAGGTCATCCACTTAGTCGATTGTGCGAACGATCGGGCGCGTGTGATTCAAGCGGCTGAGTTGCTTGGTGTCATGCGGCGGACCTTAAGCCTGACCATTGATTACCTCGGTACACGTAAACAGTTTGGGCGAGCGATTGGCAGCTTTCAGGCGTTGAAGCACCGCGCGGTTGATGCCTATATCCAAGTGGAGCTGTCTTCTGCCTGTGTGCAGGATGTATTGACCCAAATTGAGCAGGGCGGTGATCTTACTGTCTTAGCAAGTCGTGCAAAATCGCGCACGATTCATGCCGCACTACTTGTCACGCGTATGGCCATTCAGTTTCATGGTGCGATGGGCTTTACCGATGAGTGTGATATCGGCTTGTACTTCAAGCGGGCATTGAAGTTGTCGGCTCAACTTGGAAACTTGAACGGCCACCGTCAGCGTTACCTTGAGCGTTCAACACCCGAGTCTGAGGTGGTGTCAGAAGAGGGGGCGCAGAATTTCCCGTCCGATGCCAATTGGGATGCGATGTCTGAGGCCGAGTTTCGACAAATGTTGCGAGGGTTTTATTCTAAAAACTACCCTGACTCCTTACGCAATGTACCTAGGCGTCTGCATTGGCACGAAATCAAGGATTGGTATTTGACTCTGTCGCAACAGGGATGGGTTGCCCCGGCTTGGCCCAAGCGTTTTGGCGGGATGGGACTTTCCCCAGAAAAAATGATTGCCTACGTCGAAGAGCAAGAGCAGTACGGCGTTGCTCGGGCTCCGGACATGGGGATCGTTATGATCGGCCCCTTATTGATCCAACGCGGAAGTCCAGCTCAACAGGAGAAATTTTTACCAAAAATCATTGCCGGTGAACATATATGGTGCCAGGGTTACTCGGAGCCTGGTGCGGGATCAGATTTGGCCTCTTTACGTACCGAAGCTGTGCGAGATGGTGATGCCTTCGTCGTAAACGGTCAGAAAATCTGGACGACGTTAGCGCAGGATGCAACGCATATGTTTGCCTTGGTGCGTACAGACAAAGATGCAAAGAAGCAGTCTGGCATTAGCTTCTTGTTGATTGATTTGGCAACGCCAGGCATTACGATCAGACCAATCAAAGATATTGTCGGTTACGAAGAGTTCTGTGAGGTTTTTTTCGATAACGTGCGGGTGCCAGCTGAAAATCTTGTTGGTGAACTAAACCAGGGCTGGACGATTGCGAAGGCCTTGCTAGGTTTTGAACGGATCTTTCTTGGTAGTCCTAAGCAGTCGCGTTATGCGATGAGCCAACTCACCGCCATGGCAGAGCACTTGGGACTTTTTGCGGATCCCGTTTTTGCGGGTCGCTACGCCGAGCTGATGTTGGATGTTGCGGATCAAGTGTCAGGGTATACGCATTATGCTGATATGGTGAAGCGAGGTGAAGCCTTGCCTCCTAGTGTGTCTCTCTTGAAAATATGGGGTACAGACACCTACCAAAGAATTTGTGGGGTCATGGTTGAGTATGCGCAGGAGCACGGTGCTTCCGGACTCAATAGCGAGCTGTCCCCGTCGGGTTTGAATGTCCCCGCTATTATGTTGAACTCAATTCCGGCCACGATCTATGGGGGCAGTACTGAGGTGCAGAAAGAAATTCTGGCTAAACACGTACTTAAGCTGCCAGATTAAGTTTGGTTCGATTTTTCAGTGTGCACTACGTGCGCCTCGATTGTCTTAGACAGGAGTCAGATGTTGGAAACGATTCAATATGTAGTTAAAGATGGTGTCGGTACGTTGACGCTCAATCGCCCTCAGAGGAAAAATGCAATCGACGCTGTGATGCGCGAGGAACTCCGGCAAGTGATCGCAGCCATGCCTGGTCAGAGAGACTTGCGTGCATTGATTATTACCGGCGCGGGCGCAACGTTTTGTGCTGGCGGTGATATCAGTGTGATGGGCGCAGGCACGTTAAGTCCTGAAGATGGTCGACACCGCATGCGTCATGATTACCTGTCGTGGATCGAGACACTGCTGCGTCTTGAGATCCCGGTGATCTCGGCGGTGGAAGGGGCTGCCTATGGCGCTGGATTTAGTTTGGCACTCACTGCCGATATCGTGTTGGCAGCGCCGAGCAGTCGGTTCTGTCTGTCATTTATGAAGCTGGGGTTGATCCCCGATTGCGCCGCTTTCTATACACTCCCGCGCGTCGTTGGCTTGCAGCGCGCCAAGGAGCTCGCGTTTTCAGCGAGGGAGTTAAGTGCGCAAGAGGCGAAGGATTTGGGAATTGTGCTTGAGGTCTTGCCAGAAGGCCGCGTGTTGGAGCGTGCACAACAAATGGCGAATTGTTTTGCGCAGGCTGCTCCAGCGGCGCTTGCCATGACCAAGAGAGCGTTGAATGCATCGCTAAACAGCTCGCTTGAGGTCATGATGGATATCGAGGCGGATGGTCAGGCTGTTGCACGCACTAGCCAGTGGCACACGGATGCTGTGCAGCGCTTCTTGAACAAACAACCGTCGGCCTTTAAGTGGCCTAACACGCTGGATTGATGTATTTCTCGTCCTCCAAGGAACTCGGTCGAGTACCCCTCACCTTAGTTTGTGGTGAGGACGTTTCTGTTCGGCGTTTATTTGTAAAGCGTTTGTTAGCCCAAGTCGCACCGCATTCCTTTACGCTTTTGGCTCAGCGTCCTGAGGTCGAGGGCGCCTTTCAGGAGCACGCAGTCCGGTGGTTTGATGGTGCGATGGGGGCGGTCGATGAGGACTGTCTCTGTTGTGGCTTGCGCAGTGGGTTAGGTGATGCGTTGCGCAGTGTTTTTTTGAGCGCATTGTCAATGCGCTCTGAGCGACTAGAGCGTGTGTTGATCGATGCGAGTGGCATCCGCAGAGAGCAACTAGAGCAAACGTTAAAGCACACGCCCTTTTTGGGGCAGCGGTTTGTGCACCAATCAACAATATGGGTTGTCGATCCGACAGAGTTTGATATCGGATGTCTTGAGGTCCGGCCAGTCGGATGTGTTGTGGTGCATCGCCCTGATGGTTTGAATAACGAGGTGTTTGAGTCTGCCTTTGAAAATATTGAAAGAGCTGTCACGGCTGTTTCCCCAGAATTAGTCGTCGTACGACTATTTTCTGAAACCCTTGTTGCTGATATGCGTCTGATAGTTGGGAAATAATCGCAATTTCGGTTAAAAGGCTTGAGGTTAGAGAGGGAAGTACGCTACACTCAGCGCTACTTTCTTCTTCGCGCAACCTTATGCGCCGGTCTTGCACGCTATGCGTGGGGCCCTGGTTTAAACCGTAACGATTCAATTGCTCCGATCTGACCAAGACAACTAGTGTGTCGATTTAGACTTTCACATGTTGCGCGCCATTGCTGCGATGAGGTTTGTTACGCATTGATCCAGTTAGATAAATATTCAATGTACGGCCGAACGGGATCTACAAAATAAAACTGGCCGAGCGCCATAAGCGATCGACCAGTTGTATTTGGTTGCGGGGGCAGGATTTGAACCTACGACCTTCGGGTTATGAGCCCGACGAGCTGCCAGACTGCTCCACCCCGCGTCTGAGGAAAAGAAGTATAGCGTACATACCGCTTTAGAACAAGTTGCCTAGAGCGCTTAATAGGAAATGAAAGACTTATGAACGGTCAGCATGACAATAATCATGACAATCATCATGATGAATCACTAGAACAAGCCGTCGCACCGGAGGCCGACGCTGAGCACCGTGCGGACCCGAGCAGCGATGCAGAGGCAGTGCAGTCTGAAGAGTCCACGCGTACTGCCGTGGTCGCTGTTGAGTCTGCGGTTGACCCGCAAGTGCTCGCGCACGCAGAAAAGGTTGTTGAGGCTGCCTTGCTCTGCGCCTCGCTGCCGATGCCTTTAAGTGAATTAACAAAGTTGTTTGATGAGCCGTCTTTTAGCGGCGCGCAGTTGACGCAAGTGCTAGAAGGTTTGCAGCAAGCCTGGCTAGATCGTGGGATGGAGCTAGTTGAGCTCGCGAGTGGCTGGCGCTTTCAGAGCCGCGCGGCGATGCAGCGGCACCTTGAGCGCTTAAGTCCAGAGCGCGTGCCGAAATATTCACGTGCCGTGATGGAGACGCTTGCCATTATTGCTTGGCGCCAACCCGTCACGCGCGGCGACATTGAAGATATCCGTGGTGTAACAGTGTCTTCGCAGATTATTAAGACGCTCGAAGATCGTGGTTGGGTCGAAGTCATTGGCCATCGCGATGGCCCGGGTCGCCCCGGTTTGCTGGGCACGACGCGCCAGTTTCTAGATGACCTAGGTTTGCGTGCGTTAGATGAGTTGCCCGCCTTAGGTGAGGCAGAGATAAGTGAAGCATTGCAATCGCTCACGCTCGAAGGCGGCGTTGCAGCCAGCAAAGTTTTGTCCGCAGGCGATGAAGAGGGCGTTGAGTCCTTGCCTCTTGCGCTGGAATCGCCAGAGGAACCACAAACTGATTCACAGGCCGATTCACAAGCCGAGCCTCAGGCGGAGCTTCAATCCGAGCCTCAGGAGCCAGTTGCGCAAGAAGGTGAGCAGCAAGAAGGCGAGCCATCCGTCGGTACGGATCCTTTGCTCGACTCTGGTGAACAAGCAGCAGCCGACCAGGCTTCAACCGAACAAGCAGCAACCGAACAAGAAAGCGAAATTTCTCCATCAGTGCCCCCATCCAATCTGGAGTCCAAGTGACTAATTCGAACACCGAGCACCCTGATAATCAGGCGCCAGCAGTAGAGCCTGACAAGGCGGCTGCGCCGCAGGACTCACAGGAAGGCGCGGCTGCGTCGCCGGCCAAGCCGCGCGGACGTAAATTACGCACACCGTTTAGGCGCAGACGTAGTGATGCACCAGAGGTGTCTGAAAACGCTGACGCAGCACCTGCTAACCCCATTGCTGCGCAGGATTTTTCGAGCGACGCGGCTCAGGATCAGGCAGACACCATCGATCTAGGCGACCCCGTCGAGGCAGAGAAAGAAGCGCAAGAAGCGTTGTCCTACTTAAGCAGCACGGATCGCAGCGAGCAGCGTCTGAATAAATATTTGAACAGCGATTTGCTGATGCCCAAGCTACATAAGCTTTTGGCAGATGCAGGAATCGGTTCGCGGCGCGAGATGGAAGATCTCATTATTGCTGGTCGTGTGTCGGTAAATGGTGAGCCAGCACACATTGGTCAGCGTGTTGGGCCTAACGACTTAGTGCGTGTAAACGGCAGGCCGATTACGCGTACCAACACAAAGAAGCCACCGCGCGTCATCCTGTATCACAAGCCAGCGGGCGAAATTGTGAGTCATGACGATCCAGGTGGGCGGGCTAACGTTTTTGCGCGCTTACCCAAGATGAAAGTTGGTAAGTGGTTGTCGGTTGGACGGCTAGATCTGAACACGGAAGGATTGTTGATTCTGACGACATCAGGCGATCTTTCAAATCGCTTGTTGCATCCACGTTACGGCAACGAACGAGAGTACGCTGTGCGCGTGCTCGGCGAGCTTGGTCCACAGCAGCGCCAAACATTGTTGGATGGCGTTGCACTTGATGATGGCCCAGCGAGTTTCGGGATGATTGAGTTTCTGGGTGGCGAAGGTAGTAATCGCTGGTACCGTGTCACGCTGAATGAAGGGCGCAACCGCGAAGTGCGGCGTATGTTCGAGGCCGTGGGTCTGACAGTGAGCCGCCTGATCCGCACCCGATTTGGTGACATTGTGTTGCCGACAACGCTACGTCGCGGTCGCTGGGAAGAGCTGGATTCGAAGTTGGTGAGTGCCTTGATGGTTCAGGTTGGTTTGTTGCGGGATGACGATGAGTCTGGTGACGGTCGATCGCGTGCACCTAAACAGCCGACCTCGCACGATAGCGCGCTGCCCCCAGGCTTTGGTACGATGGAGCGCAACGGTAGTCATGGCGCACGGATGGGGAGGCGAGGCAACGTGCAGGGCGGGCGTTCCGGCAAGCCCGCACCCTTTATGCATCCAACCGAGTCAGCGCCCACAGTGCTGACGGTAACCGGCGGTTATGCCAACGGACACCCGACCGGAGGCGCTGGACGTGGCGGTCGCTCGGGCAAGCCGGGCGGCCCGAATGCACGGCCGGGCGGTCGCCCAGGCGGTCAGGGAGGACCAACTGGTGCAGGTGGTAAACCCGGCGGGCGTGGCCGTCCAGGCGGCAGACCGGGTGGTCGACCTGCTTCAGGCCAGGCGGGCGTGGCGGGCGAGCCTCAGGCGACTGATGCTGGAAGTCCACGTGACCAGGGCGCACGGCCTCGACGACCAGCGGGAGCCGAGGGTGCTGGTGGAGCGGGTGGTGCACCTGCTAACAGGCCGCCAAGAGGAGCGGGCGGCCCACGTGGTCCAGGAAAGCCGGGTGGGCAAGGCCGTTCCGGACCTAAAGGAAACGCAGGAAAGCCAAGATCAGGCCCGAAAGGGGATGATTGGCAGCCTAAAGGGCCCGCGGCACACGAATCTCGCTTGGGCTTTACGAAGTCCTCAAGAGGTGACCGTTAGTCGCGCAAGCGGCTAAATGGTTGCCACGACAAGAAAAATTGTCGTTTTCATGCTAGAATCATGGGCTAATGCGTATTTACTTTTATGCGCAAATAAGCTTTGAATTTGGTTTTGAATTTGGTTTGTGTCGGGTTTTGCTTCGGAATGTGTCGTTAGGTTATCGCGACTGCCGTCAAAGCCCCCAGTGCAAACCTTAACGAGTTGTAAATGGGCTGTTATTCAGCCCATTTTTTTTGAGTGTATGGCAGATCTCTTTACTCTTACGCAGCAGTCACTCGCATCGATGGATGTCGAGTTTATCGACATCGAACGTGGTGCATTGGGATTGTTGCGCGTTACGATCGATCGCCCCGAGGGCGTGCGCATCGAAGATTGCGAGCAGGTTTCCAAACACTTGTCGCGTGTGTTCGAAGTGGAAAACATCGATTACCGCCGGCTCGAGGTTGGTTCGCCCGGCGTGGATAGACCACTTAAAACCGAGGCGGATTACAAGCGGTTTGTTGGTGAGCGTGTTGAGGTGAAGTTGCGCGAAGCGGTAGAGAATCAAAAAGTTTTTTCGGGTTTGCTGATCGACCTTACCATTTCGGTCAGCACCGCAGGTACTGAGGCGCAGTCTAAGCCTTTTGGTATCGAGTTTGAGGCAAAAAAGGGTGAGGTTCGGCAAGTGGCCTTTGCGTTTACTGACGTAGAGCGCGGCAAGCTGGATCCAGTCTTGGATTTCAAGGGCAAAAAGCGATGAGTCGCGAAATTCTTCTGTTGGTTGATGCGTTGGCGCGTGAAAAAAACGTGACCCGTGACGTGGTGTTTGATGCGCTTGAGGGCGCGTTGGCTTCGGCCATGAAAAAACGCTTTAAAGACGATGCGGACATCCGCGTGTCGGTGAACCGCACAACGGGCGACCATGAGGGCTTTCGGCGCTGGCTCGTCGTGCCTGATGAATTAGGTCTGCAAGAGCCCGATCAGCAAGAGATGCTATCGGATGCTAAAGAGATCGTGTCCGATATTGAAGTGGGCGAATATATCGAAGAGGCGCTTGAGCCGATCGAGTTCGGTCGCATTGGTGCGCAGGCTGCCAAACAAGCGATCTTGCAGCGTATTCGTGATGCGGAACGTGAGCAGATTCTGAATGACTTCCTTGATCGCGGCGAGACCATCGTGTCCGGTTCGATTAAGCGGATGGACAAAGGCGATGTCATCGTCGAGACTGGCAAGATTGAAGCCCGTTTACCACGCAGCGAAATGATTCCGAAAGAAAACCTTCGCGTCGGCGATCGTGTGCGAGCATGGGTGTTAAAGATTGATCGTACGGCGCGTGGTCAGCAGGTCATCCTCTCGCGCAACGCTCCTGAATTCATCCAGCAATTGTTTGAGAACGAAGTACCTGAGATCGAGCAAGGTTTGCTTGAGATCAAAGGTGCGGCGCGCGATCCAGGTGTACGTGCCAAGATCGCTGTCGTAGCCTATGACAAACGCATCGATCCCATTGGTACGTGCGTGGGGATGCGTGGTTCACGTGTGACTGCAGTGCGTAATGAACTCGGTGGTGAGCAAGTCGATATCGTGTTGTGGTCGGATGACCCTGCCGAGTTTGTAATCGGAGCACTTGCACCTGCAAACGTTGAGTCCATCGTGGTGGACGAAGATCGGCACGCGATGGATGTTGTTGTTGATGAAGAAAATCTGCCAAAGGCAATCGGTTCGAAAGGCCAAAACGTTCGACTGGCTTCTGAATTGACCGGCTGGCAAATCAACATCATGACGCCAGAAGAAAGTCAGAACCGCCAGGAGCTAGAACGTACGGCCCTGCGTTCGACGTTTATGTCGCGTCTGGATGTTGACGAAGAAGTGGCTGATATTTTGATTGATGAGGGGTTTACGGGCCTCGAAGAGATCGCGTATGTGCCAATGCAAGAATTGTTGGAAATCGAATCGTTTGATGAAGACACGATCAACGAGTTGCGCACACGCGCACGCAACGCATTGCTGACTGAAGCAATTGCACAAGAAGAGCGTGTTGAAACGGCGCAAGATTTGTTGACGCTTGATGGCATTACACCCGAGCTGGTTTCTAAGTTGGCAGCCGCGAACGTCAATACACGCGATGATCTAGCAGAATTGGCCACCGACGAGTTGTCTGAAATTACAGGCTTAGATGAGACGGCTGCCAGCGAAATTATTATGGCCGCGCGTGCGCACTGGTTTGAAAACTAGTACGTCGCGCAAGTGCTTTGAAGGTCACCTGAAGTTGTAACGCTGTAAATAGGTAAGAGAGAGTCTAATGTCGAGTAACACAGTCGCCCAGTTCGCTATCGAATTGAAAATGCCTGCCAACGTACTGCTAGAGCAGTTGCGTGGGGCCGGCGTGGATCTCAAATCGGTGGACGATAACGTCACGGACGGCGATAAAGCTCGACTGCTCGAGTCTCTGCGTCGTTCCCATGGCGCGACTGAGGGTAAGAAAATTACACTCACGCGTAGGCAGACCACTGAAATCCGTCAGGCTGACGGCTCAGGGAAGTCGCGAACCATCCAGGTTGAGGTTCGCAAGAAACGTGTTTTTGTTAAGCGCGATACGCCTGAGGTAACCGATGTTGCGCCAGCGGCTCCGGTAGCCCAAGAGCCAGTCGCACCTGTTGCAGAGGTGCCTGCAGTTGACCTCCGTGTTGCCGAGCCAGTGACTGAAGCCGCTGCGCCAGTTGTGCAGATGCCAGAAATTGCGGCGCCTGTAGAGACTCCAGAGGTGGTTGCTCCTGTTGAAGTTGCCCCAAGTGAAGCGGCTCCAGTTGAAGTGATTGCTGAGTCTGTCAGTACGCCTGAAGTTGTTGCCGAGCCTGTTGCGGCTGCCCCAGTTGTCGACACACCTGTTGTCGCAGAGCCACCCGTGGTGCAAACACCGGTTGAACCCGCCCTGGAAGCGAGCAAAAACGCGTCCAAAGCTATCCGTGGTCGCGCTGTGACCCCCGCCCACCTTGAGGGCGATGTAGGTGTGCGTGATGAAGCGCGCCGTGCGTCAGAGGCCGAGGCGGCTGCCTTACGCGACATGCTCAACAAGCCGCGCAAAGTACTACGCGCTGAGCCTGACCCTGCTGCCCTGTCTGGCACCTTGCATAAGCCTGCTGGTGCTAAACCGGGCAAAAAGGAAGGCGCAGCCGACGCAACAGGCAAAAAGACATTGAAGTCGGGCGAAATTGCCTCGACGTGGTCCGACGATGCTTCACGCAAAAAGCCTGTAGAAAAGCGCGATGCGCCTGCTGCACCGGGTCGTGAAGGTTGGCGTGCCGGTGGCAAGAGCAAGTCTGGTGGTAGAAAAGGCGGGCGCGGCGCGAACAACGCACAGGTCGATAATCGCGAACCAGCGCCAATTGAATTCATCGCACGTGAAATTCACGTGCCAGAAACGATTAGCGTTGCCGATCTCGCACACAAAATGTCGGTCAAGGCTGGCGAAGTGATTAAGCATCTGATGCAGTTGGGTCAGATGGTCACAATTAACCAAGTGCTTGATCAAGAGACCGCCATGATCGTGGTCGAAGAACTTGGTCACAAGGCAATTGCCGCCAAGTTGGATGATCCCGAGGCGTTCCTCGATGAAGAAGCGCCACACGCAGACGTTCAACTGATGCCGCGTGCACCGGTTGTGACCGTGATGGGTCACGTCGATCACGGTAAGACTTCGTTGCTGGACTACATCCGTCGCGCCAAGGTTGCGTCAGGTGAGGCGGGCGGCATTACCCAGCACATCGGCGCCTATCACGTTCAAACCGAGCGTGGCATGGTGACATTCCTGGATACTCCGGGCCACGAGGCATTTACTGCGATGCGTGCGCGTGGCGCGAAAGCTACCGATATTGTGATTCTGGTTGTGGCGGCCGACGATGGTGTCATGCCTCAAACTAAAGAAGCGATCCATCATGCCAAGGCGGCAGGTGTTCCGCTCGTGGTTGCAGTCAACAAGATTGACAAGCCCGAAGCAAATCCTGAGCGCGTGAAGCAAGAATTGGTGGTCGAAGAAGTTGTGCCCGAAGAATATGGTGGCGATGTGCCGTTTATCCCGGTGTCTGCAAAAACTGGGCAAGGGATTGATGCACTGCTAGAAAACGTACTACTTCAGGCTGAAGTGCTAGAGCTTAAAGCGGCGATCGATGCGCCTGCAAAAGGTATTGTGATCGAAGCACGTCTGGATAAGGGGCGTGGTCCGGTAGCGACAATCTTGGTGCAAAGTGGCACCTTGCGTCGCGGCGATGTGGTGCTGGCTGGCGCAAGTTATGGTCGCGTACGAGCGATGCTTGATGAGAACGGCAAGCCGATCCAGTCCGCTGGTCCTTCGATTCCTGTCGAGATCCAAGGTTTGACCGAAGTGCCGGCGGCAGGTGACGAAGTGATGTCTCTGGCTGATGAGCGTCGTGCGCGTGAAATCGCGTTGTTCCGTCAAGGTAAGTTCCGTGACGTTAAGTTGGCACGTCAGCAAGCCGCCAAGCTTGAGTCGATGTTTGAAAACATCGCTGAGGGCTCACAGACCTTGTCCTTGATTGTGAAGACGGATGTGCAAGGTTCACAAGAGGCTTTGGTGCAATCTCTCGTGAAGCTTTCTACCGAAGAGGTGCGCGTACAAGTGGTACATGCTGCGGTAGGCGGTATCTCTGAAAGCGACGTCAACTTGGCGATTGCTTCCGGTGCTGTGATCATCGGCTTTAACGTACGTGCAGATGCAAGCTCCAAGAAGTTGGCGGAATCGAACGGCGTGGATATTCGTTACTACAACATCATTTATGATGCGGTCGACGAAGTGAAGCTTGCCATGTCTGGCATGCTTGCGCCCGAGAAGCGTGAAGAGATCATCGGTATGGTCGATATCCGCGAGGTGTACACGATTTCGCGTATCGGTACGGTGGCTGGTTGTATGGTGACCGACGGCTTGGTTCGCCGCGACTCGCAAGTTCGCCTATTGCGCAACAACGTCGTGCATTGGACGGGTCATATGGAGTCCTTGCGTCGTTTCAAGGATGATGTGCGCGAAGTGAAATCTGGTTTTGATTGCGGTATTACGCTGCGCGGTAACAATGATCTACAGGTTGGCGATCAACTTGAGATCTTTGAAATTAGGGAAGTGGCGCGTACGCTGTAAGCCAAACCCATGAGCCGCCATAAGCAAAAATCCGCACCTGGTCGTAATTTGAGGCTGGCTGACCAGATCCAAAAGGATTTGGCCATTATCATTCAGCGCGAAATTGATATGAGTCGCGTTGGGATGATCACCCTCTCGGGTATTGAGCTCACAACAGACTACGCGCATGCCAAGGTTTATTTCACGGTTTTGGGTGGTGAACCTGAGTTGGCTGCAGCGCTCTTGAATGAAAAGGCGGGATGGTTTCATTCCCAGCTTTATAAGTTGTTGCACATACACACAGTGCCGACCCTGCGGTTTTTCCATGACCCACAGCTTAAGCGTGGCATTGAAATGTCTGCGTTGATTGATCAAGCGAATCTGCCCGGTCAGTATGCCGGTGTACCAGACGAGCCCGAGGACAAGCCTTAAGGGCTGTCGTTTCTGGAATAGACGATGGCTAAAAGACGCGGGCGCGTGCTCGATGGAGTGTTGTTGCTGGATAAGCCTGTTGGTTTGTCGAGTAACCACGCCTTACAGCGTGCAAAGCGCGCCATGGATGCACAAAAAGCGGGGCATACGGGTACCTTAGATCCTTTTGCGACCGGCTTGTTGGTGTGTTGTATGGGTCGGGCGACTAAGATTTCCGGTGCGATGCTCAATGCTGATAAAAGCTACCTCGCGACGATTGCCTTTGGGCGCGAGACAGACTCTGGAGATTTGACCGGGATCGTTGTCAATGAGGCATCTGCAGAGTTTGAAGGTGTGTCACAAGAACGTCTTACTGTTGTTCTAGATTCATTTGTGGGGACGCAGTTGCAGATCCCGCCCATGATTTCGGCGCTTAAGCGTGATGGCAAACCGCTTTATGAGTATGCACGACAAGGCATTGTGCTTGAGCGCGAGCCGCGTGAAATCACAATTCGGGGTATCGAATTATTGAACGCGACGCCGATGAGTGCGGATATTCACGTTCATTGCAGCAAGGGAACCTATATCCGAACGCTTGCGCAAGATATCGGTCGTATGTTGGGTTGCTACGGACATTTGTCAGCGCTGCGACGTACGCGTGTCGGACCGTTTGCACTCGATGCGGCGATAGAGCTTGAAGCATTACAAACAATGCAAGCGCCCGAGTCCATGTTGATCGGGATGAATGATTTACCTGAAGGCTTGGTGCCTCCAGCAAAAAATGTAGTTTCACTTCACTAAAGGACTTGTATGTCACGCGCACTGCGTAACGTTGCGATTATTGCCCACGTTGACCACGGCAAAACCACATTGGTCGATCAGCTTCTGCGTCAATCCGGAACCTTCCGGTCGAATGAGCGGATGACGGAGCGCGTCATGGACTCCAATGATCTTGAGAAAGAGCGTGGCATCACGATTCTCTCTAAGAACTGTGCCGTTGAGTACGAGGGCACGCACATCAACATCGTTGACACGCCCGGACACGCCGACTTTGGTGGAGAAGTCGAGCGCGTGCTGTCGATGGTCGATGGCGTATTGCTGTTGGTCGATGCGGTTGAAGGGCCGATGCCCCAAACGCGCTTTGTAACTAAAAAAGCACTCGCGCTTGGTCTCAAGCCGATTGTCGTGATCAACAAGGTAGATCGTCCGGGCGCTCGCTGTGACTACGTGATCAACGCCACGTTTGAGCTGTTCGATAAGCTTGGCGCGACGGAAGAGCAGTTGGATTTTCCGATCGTGTATGCGTCTGGCCTGAACGGTTATGCAGGCTTGACAGAGGATGTGCGCGAAGGTGACATGCGCCCTTTGTTCAATGCAATTCTTGAGCACGTGCCTATGCGCGAGGACGACCCTGATGCGCCTTTGCAGCTGCAGATCTCCTCGATTGATTACAGCACCTATGTTGGCAAAATCGGTATCGGTCGGATTCGTCGTGGACGTATCAAAACTGGTATGGATGTGATCTGTGTAAATGGCCCCGATGGTGTGCCATTTAAAGGTCGTATCAATCAAGTCTTGAAGTTCAAAGGCCTTGAGCGCGAAGTGGTCGAGGACGCGATTGCGGGCGATATTGTGCTGGTTAACGGTATCGAAGATATTGGCATCAGCACGACAATATGTTCTCCCGACAAAGTAGAAGGCTTGCCCCTCCTGAAGATCGATGAGCCTACACTCACGATGAACTTCATGGTTAATACAAGTCCCTTAGCCGGACGGGAAGGCAAATTTGTGACAAGCCGTCAACTACGTGAGCGCTTGGATCGTGAGCTCAAGTCCAACATGGCTTTGCGTGTACGTGAGACCGATGACGACACAGTGTTTGAGGTCTCTGGTCGTGGCGAATTGCATTTGACGATTTTGATCGAGACGATGCGTCGCGAAGGTTACGAGATGGCGGTGTCGCGTCCTCGCGTCGTGTTTAAAGAAGAAAATGGTGTCAAGCTTGAGCCATACGAAAACCTGAGCATTGATCTTGAAGACAATACGCAGGGTGGCGTCATGGAAGAGCTCGGTATGCGTAAAGCAGAACTGCTCGACATGGTGAGCGATGGTCGCGGTCGTACCCGCCTAGAGTACCGCGTGCCCGCACGTGGTTTGATTGGGTTTCAGGGCGACTTCATGACGATGACACGTGGTAACGGTTTGATGAGCCACACGTTTGATGCGTACGGTCCCGTTAAAGACGGCCTGCTTGGCGAGCGTCGCAATGGTGTACTGATTAGCCAAGACGATGGTGCGGCCGTTGCCTATGCGCTCTGGAAGTTGCAAGATCGTGGTCGCATGTTCGTGTCGCACAATGACCCGGTATACGAAGGCATGATCATTGGTATTCACAGCCGCGATAATGACTTGGTCGTGAACCCAATCAAAGGCAAGCAGTTGACCAACGTTCGTGCTTCAGGCACCGATGAAGCTGTTCGCCTGGTTCCGCCGGTCGATTGCAGTTTGGAGTATGCGGTCGAGTTCATTAGTGACGATGAACTCGTGGAAGTGACTCCCAAGAGCATCCGCTTACGCAAGCGCTACCTTAAGGAGCACGAGCGTAAGAAGGCCTCTAGGGAAGGCGCTTAACTAGGGTGGTAAGCGCCGGGCCCTCCGGCGCTTAAATTCCACCCAGACAGACGTATTTCATTTCCATGAAGTCGTCCATGCCATAGACAGAACCTTCGCGGCCCAAGCCAGATTGCTTGACGCCGCCGAAGGGTGCCATCTCGTTCGAGATTAAGCCTGTATTGACACCGACCATACCGTACTCCAGCGCTTCAGCGACGCGGAAGATTCTGCCGATGTCACGGCTGTAGAAGTACGACGCTAAGCCGTAGTCGGTGTTGTTGGCTAAGCGAATGACTTCAGCTTCATCTGTGAATTTGACGACAGGTGCAACGGGTCCGAAGGTCTCTTCGCGCATACACAGCATGTCTTCGCTGATATTGGAAAGCACGGTGGGTTGATAGAACCTTCCGCCACGGCTGTGCGCGGCTCCGCCCGTGACAACCTTGGCGCCTTTTGCGATTGCGTCCTCTACGTGCTCTTGTACCTTGGCGACGGCGGCATCATCAATCAGCGGGCCCGTGGTGACTTTATCTTCAAAACCTTCCCCGACCGCGAGCGCACCCGACACACGGGCAGCAAGTTTTTCGACGAAGCTGTCGTATACCTTAGCGTGTACATAAAAGCGGTTGGTGCACACGCAAGTTTGACCAGCATTGCGATATTTAGAAATCATGGCGCCATCAATGGCCGCATCAATATCTGCGTCTTCAAACACAATGAATGGAGCGTGACCACCAAGTTCGAGCGACATTTTTTTGATGCTCGAGGCACTTTGTTGCATCAGAATTCGACCGACGGGTGTGGAGCCTGTGAAAGTAACCTTGCGCACGATTGGGCTCGCGCACAGCACTTTGCCGATCGCAATGGAGTTGTCGCTGTCTGCGGTGATGATGTTCAGTACACCAGGCGGGATACCTGCCTGTTCGGCAAGGACGGCCAGGGCTAGAGCGGATAGAGGCGTTTGCTCGGCAGGCTTTAAGACGATCGTGCACCCTGCTGCAATCGCAGGCGCGACCTTGCGCGTGATCATGGCATTGGGGAAGTTCCAAGGCGTAATCGCCGCACAGACTCCGATGGGCTCGCGTAAAACTAACATGCGATTCGTCGCGAGTGGGGCGGAGATCGTGTCTCCCATGACCCGTTTTGCCTGTTCTGCAAACCATTCAACGAACGAGGCGCCATAGGCGATCTCACCCTTGGCTTCAGCGAAAGGTTTACCTTGCTCAAGCGTCATGATGCGGGCGAGATCATCGGTATGCGCGACGATCAGATCAAACCATTTTCTAAGAATGTTCGATCGCTCTTTAGCCGTGCGCGCACGCCAGGCTGGGAAGGCGCGATTTGCCGCTGCAATGGCCTGCTCAGCTTGTTGGGCACCCAGATTGCTCACGTGTGCAATGTTGGCTCCGTTGGCAGGATTGTCGACTGCGAACTCAGCGCCATCTGGTGCATCGACCCACTTGCCATCGATGTACGACTGCGTGCGGAGCAGTTCAGGGTTGTTTAACTTCATCGGGAAAACTGCACGATCCATGGTGTGACCTATCTTGAGGTTAAGAAAGCTTGTTTATTTTATACAGGCTTGTTGGGCTGCCGAGTCAGGAGATCGGGGTGTTGGGCAAAGAATATTTTGAAATGCTCGGTGATGCGGGCAGGGTCATCCTCTATAAAGAAGTGCATGCTATCGAGGTTATTCACCAGCCCAGTTTGCTCGAGTTGCTGCTTGATCCAATCCATCAGCCCGGCCCAGAATTCTCGTCCGACAAGAATGACGGGCGCCGTTGGGATTTTGCCTGTTTGCATGAGTGTGACCGCTTCGAAGAGTTCATCAAGCGTACCAAAGCCGCCGGGCAAGACGACATAGCCCGCGCTGTGCATAAAAAATGTGGATTTACGTGACACAAAATGCCGAAACGCCAGGCTCGTGGTCAAAAATTCATTGCGCTTGGATTCCTTGGGTAAGGTGATGTGCAACCCGATACTTGCGCCACCCGCCTCAAACGCGCCTTTATTGGCCGCTTCCATGATGCCGGGGCCTCCACCTGCGATAATGGCAAAGCCTGCTTTGGCGAGCTGGCCGGCAATCGTCTCGCTCAAGGCGAAATAGGGCGATTCCCGCTTAATTCTGGCACTGCCAAAAATGCTGATTGCGGGCCCGACAGAGGCTAAAGTCTCTGCTGCATGCACCATCTCTGACATAATTTGGGTTGCCTGCTCAGTAATCGGCGAAACCAATTCTTTTTTGTGGCCCATGAAAAAAACCTTATTGCTAGTGGATGGATCGAGTTACCTCTATCGGGCGTTTCATGCCATGCCCGATTTGCGCAACGCGCAGGGAGAACCCACAGGCGCAATATACGGCGTAGTCAATATGATGCGCAAACTCATCCAAGACTATAAGGCGGATTACGCTGCATGTGTCTTTGATGTGAAGGGTAAAACTTTTCGTGACGACATGTACCCCGAATACAAGTCGCATCGCCCGCCTATGCCAACCGAGCTCTCTAGCCAGATTGAGCCGATTCATGCCGCAGTCCGTGCATTGGGTTGGACGGTTTTAGGTGTTCAGGGAGTTGAAGCGGACGATGTGATCGGCACTTTGGCTCAATGGGCAACGACGCACGATGTGCATACGATTATTTCGACCGGAGATAAGGATTTGGCCCAACTTGTGACATCCCATGTCACCTTGGTCAACACGATGTCCGGAGAACGGTTAGACCCGCCCGCTGTCTATCAAAAATTTGGTGTCTCGCCCGAACGTATCGTCGACTACTTAATGCTTGTCGGAGATACCGTGGATAACGTGCCGGGGGTGCAAAAAGTTGGCCCTAAGACAGCAGCCAAATGGATTGAAGAGTACGGCTCTGTTGAGGCGCTGGTGGAACGTGCACAGGAAATTAAAGGCGTTGCCGGCGAGAATCTGCGCGCTGCGATTAGTCAGTTTGCACTAACTCGCGAATTGCTGACTGTAAAAACGGATTGTGATCTTGCAGCTGAGGTGCCCGAGATCTCGGTGCTCGCGCCCAAGCCACCGCACCGCGATGAATTGATTGCCTTATTCGAACGCTATGGCTTTCGGTCGTGGCTACGCGAGCTAACCGGCGAGGAGTCTCGTGTTCCTGCTGGTGATACGCGTGTGGCGCCCGAAGCGGTACGCCCCGCTGCACCCGCACAGACACAGTATGAAATGGTGACGGATTGGGAAGCCTTGCAACGGTGGCTAGATCGTGCGCGCGCAGCACCGAGTGTGGCGTTAGATACCGAGACGACGTCGCTTGAACCCATGCAGGCCAGGCTAGTGGGAATCTCCCTCAGCGTGGCACCTGGTCAAGCTTGCTACATCCCTGTCGCACACCGCGGCACAGATGCGCAGGGTCAATTGCCACGCACTGAAGTCCTCGCTAAAATGAAGTCTTGGCTAGAGGACACCACACCGACCAAGTTATTACATCACGCAAAATACGACACGCATATCTTCGCCAACGAGGGTATCGATCTGCAGGGCGTCGCAGATGACACCATGTTGCAAGCCTATGTGCTCGAGTCCCACCGTGGTGTGGGCTTAGACGAGTTAGGCCAGCGTTATCTAGGCGTGAAAGGTGTCACGTTCGAGGAGCTGTGCGGCAAGGGTGCACATCAAATCTGCTTTGATGAGGTGGATCTTGAGCGCGCTGCGCAATACGCTTGCGAAGACGCGGATTTCACGTTGCGGCTGCACGAGGTTCTGCGCCCACAAGTCGAGAGTGATGCGCGGCTTGAGTTCGTGTATCAGCTTGAGATGAAAGTGTCGCGCGTCTTGTTTGAAATCGAACGTACAGGGGTCAAGATCGATGCAACCGAGCTTGGACGCCAGAGCCATGTTCTTGGACAAGAGATGCTCGAACTTGAACAGCGCGCCTACACACTGGCGGGTCAGCCCTTTAATTTGAACTCACCCAAGCAGCTAGGTGAAATTCTCTTTGGTCGGATGCAACTGCCGGTTGTACGCAAGACGGCTGGCGGTGCGCCTTCGACGGATGAAGAGGTGCTGACAAAACTGGCTGAAGATTATCCTTTGCCGCAGGTTTTGCTTGAGTACCGTGGTTTAGCTAAGTTGAAATCGACCTACACGGATAAGTTGCCCCGCATGGTTAATGCGACAACGGGTAGGGTGCACACGCACTACGCACAGGCCGCAGTAATTACGGGTCGCTTAGCTTCGTCTGAACCTAATCTGCAAAATATTCCGGTGCGCTCCGAGGCGGGTCGACGCGTACGCGAGGCTTTTGTCGCAAGCGGCGGTGTGATTGTCTCTGCTGACTATTCACAAATTGAATTGCGTGTCATGGCGCATGTATCGAATGATGCCAATTTACAGAAGGCCTTTGCCGCCGGAGAGGATATCCACCGCGCGACGGCCTCTGAAGTGTTTGGCGTGAGTCTGGCCGATGTGTCGACTGATCAGCGTCGCGCGGCTAAAGCGATCAACTTTGGCTTGATCTATGGAATGGGTGCATTTGGTTTAGCGAGTAACTTGGGGATTACGCGCGATGCAGCGCAGTCCTATATTGATCGCTACTTTGCTCGCTACCCTGGTGTTGCACAATACATGGCCGAGACGCGCACGCTCGCCCATGCACAGGGCTATGTGGAAACCGTTTTTGGTCGCCGCTTGTGGTTAGCCGATATCAACGCGGCGGGTGCGAGACGAGCTGGTGCAGAGCGCGCCGCTATAAATGCGCCGATGCAAGGCACTGCCGCTGATTTAATTAAGCTCGCGATGGTCGCGGTGCAGGACTGGCTAAAGTCCGAAGCCCTACAAACAAAGATGGTGATGCAGGTGCACGATGAACTTGTGCTGGATGTGCCGTTGGCGGAGCTCGATCAGATTCGAGCGAAACTGCCAGGCTTAATGTGTGATGTAGCGGTTCTGAAGGTTCCGCTCGTTGCTGAAGTGGGCGTGGGTCCTAATTGGGAGCAGGCGCATTGACGCGTGCTCCCAATAGGTTCAGTTTACCCGCATGTTCTGCAAGGCATGAATCCGTGCACTGATTGGCGGGTGTGTGGCGAACATAGCGCCGAGGCCACCACCTCCAGCAATGCCTGACGCTTCAAAGCTTTTCGGCAATTCGCCTGGAGTGATTCCACCCAAACGAGCCAGCGCACGGATCATCGGTTCGCGTGAGCTCAGCAACTGCGCCGAGCCAGCGTCGGCGCGGTATTCACGCTGACGCGAGAACCATGCCACGATCAAGCTTGCCGCGACGCCGAAGGCGATTTCGCACACAATCACTGTGGCGTAATACCCTATGCCCATGCCGCGCTCGTTCTTGAGCACAACGCGGTCGACGAAATACCCGACAACGCGCGCGAGGAACACCACAAAGGTGTTAACCACGCCCTGGATAAGAGTCAGCGTTACCATGTCGCCGTTCGCAATGTGCGCGACTTCGTGCGCCAAGACCGCCGAAATTTCTTCTTCAGTCATGCTGTCTAGTAGGCCTGTCGAGACTGCAACGAGTGATTCGTTCTTGAACGCGCCTGTGGCAAAGGCGTTTGGCTCACCTTCATAAATGGCAACTTCCGGGCGGCCAATCCCGGCACGATCGGCCAGTTGATGAACCGTATCTACTAGCCAGGATTCGCGCGGGCCACCAGGCGCCTGAGGGTCGATAATTTGGGCGCCCGTACTCCACTTTGCCATGGGCTTGCTCATGAGCAAAGAGATGAACGAACCGGTAAAGCCGACGATCAAAGAAAAGACCAGCAGCATCGGGAGGTTCAGACCCTGTTCGGTCATGAAACGGTTAACGCCAAGAATGCTCAGCGTAGCGCTTAGCACTAGCATGACAGCCAGGTTAGTCACTAAAAAGAGAATGATTCGTTTCATAGTCTCAAGTTAAAAGTTAAACACGGGTAATTCAATAATATCCGTTGGATACTTAATCTGGCAAAGAGTTCCCGCTTCCGTCACCCAGAGCCTTGCGATACCACTCATGGAAGTGCTGCATACCATCTTCCATGGGGGATTGGTAGGGGCCAGATTCGCTTACGCCTCGGTTGAGCAGGGCTAGACGTCCTGCATCCATGCGTTCGGCGATCTCGTCGTCCTCGACGGCCGTTTCCATATAGGCTTCGCGCTGAGCTTCGACGAACTCTCGTTCAAAGAGTGCGATTTCTTCTGGGTAATAAAACTCAACGATATTGACCGTTTCTTGGGGCGATTTCGGGTAGAGCGTCGACAGCACCAAGACGTGCGGGTAGAGCTCGATCATGTGCGTTGGAAAATAGGTCACCCACACCGCACCAAAGTCGGGGGCTTGCCCGCCTCGAAATTGCATCAGTTTGTCATGCCACACTTTATAGGCGGGTGAACCGGGCTGCGAGAGGGCTTGATGCACACCGACTCGTTGCATGCTGTACTGATCAGTGAATTCCCAGGATAAATCATCGCACGTTACAAAATGACCCAAGCCTGGGTGAAAGGGCGCGACGTGGTAGTCCTCGAGGTAGACCTCGATAAAAGTCTTCCAGTTGTAATTGCATTGGTGGACTTCGACGTGGTCCAGCACATAGTCTGAAAAGTCGAACTCTGGACGCGTAAATAGTTTGCCGATATCCGCGGAGGGGTTGCGTGGCCCTTCAAACAGAAGCCCTTCGCAGTCTTTAATCGGAAAGCGTTCGAGATTTAAGCAAGGCTTGTCGTCAAATTGCGGTGCACCAAGGAGCTGACCCTGCTTGTCGTAGGTCCAGCGGTGTAGGGGGCAGACAATATTTCC
>CAMCWG010000008.1 GCA_945882005.1 Bordetella parapertussis | reverse complement strand
GTCCGAGACGATCGGGCGGCGCATCTTCAGGGAAATCCTCCAAGACCGGACCATCGACGCGAGCAAGTAGATCGAGCGCGCTCTTCAGTACACGTGTCTGAAAGGCAGCATCGTTCGGGACACCAAAAGGTCTGCCCAGCATAAAAGGTACCCACAGCGCACGTGGCGCCTTAAGGGCAGCAGTGTGTTCTCTGATAAGACTGATTTGAACGGTAGGTATGCCCAGCTCTTCGAGATAACGGCCGACGGCGCTCACGGCGCACGTACATAGCGGTCAAACCGGGGAGAGCACGACCGCATCAACGCCATCAGCTTTTAGCAAAGCAGCGAGCTCACGCGCTTTGGCCTCATACTTAGTGATCGGCCAGATCGCCCCCATAAAGGAGTAATGGAAGCGCGCGACGGATCCAATATATTGTTGTGCTGCCAACTCTTTTAAACGCGCGAGCGGAAAGACAATATTTGCATCGGACTGAAACCCAGAGCGATCAAAATTGACAGATAAGTGACTCATGACCAGATCCGCAGGATTCACATCCTCCGGTATGACGCGATAATCTGTGCCAGACCCCGTTGTGTCGAAGGGCAAGTCGCTGCGCAAATGCATACCGGCTGTCGTCACAATCGCAACGCGCCTTTTAGAGAGGTCTACCCCACCCACAAGCGTTGGCACGCTCATTTCCGGCATGACATGTAAACGCTCTAGATGATGAGCGCGCTCGATCTCAGGCAAATCAGCAAGTCTGACCATGTTGTCTCCAGTTTGTTGAGAGGATATTAACGCGATAAAGCGCTCATCTCCGCATACAAATCAGCCTTACCTTCGAAGCCAATGCCAACTAAAGACGGCAAGGTCACGTAACCGTTCTGTACCTTTACGCCATCAGGAAAGCCGCCATAGGGTTGGAACAAATCAGGATACGACTCGTTACCCCCCAGGCCTAAGCCAGCTGCAATTGCCAAGGACATTTGATGGCCGCCGTGCGGAATACAGCGCGTCGCAGACCAGCCGTACTCTTTCAGCATCTCAAGTGTGCGCAAATACTCAACCAAACCATAACTCAGCGCACAATCAAACTGTAGCCAGTCTCTGTCTTTACGCATGCCACCATGACGAATCAAGTTGCGCGCATCCTGCATAGAAAATAAGTTCTCGCCTGTGGCCATCGGATTTTGGTAATGGTTTGCGAGCTCAGCCTGTAAGGTGTAATCGAGCGGATCGCCCGCCTCTTCATACCAAAACAAGTTATATGGTTGCAAAGCCTTTGCATAGGCAATGGCTGTCTTTAAATCAAAACGACCATTCGCATCAACTGCCAAGCGTTGACCTGGGCCGAGCAACTTCAGAACAGACTCAATCCGCGTGCAGTCCTCAGCTAAGGAGGCGCCACCGATTTTCATCTTGACCACGGAATAGCCGCGATCGAGGTAGCTGAGCATTTCAGACTTCAGGCCATCTAAATCTTTACCTGGGTAGTAGTAACCGCCGGCTGCGTAAACAAACACTTTAGGATCAGCCTTGCCGTTCCCGTAGCGTTCGGCAAGCATCTGATGCAAAGGCTTCTCTTCAATCTTGGCCACCGCATCCCACACAGCCATATCAATGGTTCCGATCGCGACCGAACGCTCGCCGTGCCCACCGGGCTTCTCGTTGCGCATCATGGTCTCCCACACTTTATGTGGGCACAACACACCGCGATCATCGAGCAGCGTATCTGGCTTAGCCTCTAGCGCGCGCGGAATAAAGCGCTCGCGCATCAAGGCGCCCTGACCGTAACGGCCATTGGAATTAAAACCATAACCAACCACCGGTTTGCCATCACGGATCACGTCCGTCACGACAGCCACCAGGCTGAGCGTCATCTTAGAAAAATCGATATACGCATTACGAATATCAGATTTAATTGGACGTGTGGACTCGCGAATTTCTACGATTTTCATAACAACGATCTCAAGTTTGGTTGGTGTAAGAAGCTTTGAACGAGAAGTTACACCAGTTAGCCGATTACATCAGCGATTCCCGTACCCAAAAAACTGTTGCAAGGATGAAAAAACTGCATTAGCATGAGGCATTGATGTAGTGAACGCTACATAAAATTTGCGGCTTATATAAAGGTATCCTCATGTACGATCATTTCCAGATTGAGCGCCTCATTGATCTTTGGCTAACCGAAGATATTGGCTCTTGCGACCTCACCGCTCAACTCATGATCGACGAAGATGCGATCAGCACCTTCCACATGAATGCCCGCGAACCGATGTACATCGCCGGGATTGATGTTGCCGCGCGCATTTTCACTAAATACGACTCCCGCTTGACCATCACCAAACTCGTTAAAGATGGCGAGCGCGTAGATAAAGGCAAGCGCATCATGACGATCTCGGGGCCTGCCCGAAGCATCGTGACCGCTGAACGCCCTGCCTTGAATATCCTTCAGTTGCTCTGCGGGATTGCGACAGAGACAGCGCGCTACTGCGCCGCCATGGCTGGCACTAACGCCAAATTAATCGATACACGCAAAACAACACCAGGCCTCCGGATGCTGGAGAAGCATGCCGTGACCTGCGGTGGCGGCTTAAATCACCGACTCGGCTTGGATAATGGCGTGATGCTCAAAGACAACCATATCGCCATCGCTGGCAATATCAAAAAAGCTGTAGAGCGGGTGCGCGAAAGACTGCCTGTTCTCACAAAGGTGGAAGTCGAGTGCGACCGCATTGAACAAGTTCAAGAGTCCCTTGAGGCGCAGGTCGATGTGATCATGCTCGACAACATGTCCGTCGAAGAGATGGCCAAAGCAGTCAAACTAGTGAATGGCCGCGCAAAAGTAGAGGCCTCAGGCGGCATCCGCATCGATACCATTCATGCAATCGCCATGACAGGCGTCGATTACATTTCGACCAGCAAGATCACACAAGCTGCGCCAGCAGTGGATATCGGGCTCGACGAGTAACGCCACAGCATGGCTGCAGGCAGCTTCTTTTTTGTTGTTGGCCCTAGCGGAGCAGGCAAAGACAGCCTGCTCGATGGCGTGCGGCCGTTGCTCGATCCGTCGCGCTTTATCTTTGCGAAGCGTACGATCACACGCCCTGAGGGCTCGCCGGGAGAAGTGCACACAGCATGCACGGAATCTGATTTTCAAGCGCTCAATGCAGCCGGGAAGTTCTTAATTACTTGGCAGGCGCATGGTTTGCACTACGGCCTCCCAATTGAACTGGTCGACGCACTGAAATCGGGGCAGCATGTCATTGCGAACGGCTCGCGTGGCATGATTGCGGCACTTAACAAGCTCGTGCCAAATCTAGTTGTCATTGAAATCAACGCGCCCGCTCACGTCTTAGAAGCCCGACTCAGCGCTCGTGGGCGAGAGACAGCAGACGACATCGCCAAGCGTCTGCATCGCACCGTCGAGCCCTACCCTGACGGCGTGCCACTACTCAAAGTCGTCAACGATCAGTCGCTTGGGATCGGCACAATCAGATTACTTGCGACTCTATTGACCCGCACAGACAGCGCCGCCCCCTCCTCGCGCATTTTGTTCAAGAAAATTGCTGGGAACGCCTTAACGCCTGTCGAGTATCAGACGGCGATTGAAAAAATTCTGTCCGGCCAAACACCAGAGGCCGAGTTACAAGCGTTCCTCATCGCTTGTACGGTCGAACTGTCAGATGCGGAAATGATTGCGATTGCAAAAGCACGCACAAAGATTCTGCCGCGTATCGATTGGGGTCGTCCCATGGTGGTCGACAAGCACTCCCTCGGTGGACTCCCAGGCAGCCGCGTGACTATGGTTGTGATTCCCATCGTCACAGCCCACGGCTTAATGATTCCCAAGACGTCCTCGCGCGCCATCACTTCCGCTGCCGGTACAGCCGACGCAATGGAAGTCATCGCAAAAGTCGATCTCACGCCCGAGGAGCTTAAACAGTGCGTTGCGAAAGCGAACGCTTGCATCGCCTGGAATGGAAAGCTTAATCACTCCGTTCTAGATGATGCAATGAATGCCATCACCCGTCCCCTCGGACTAGATACGCGCAAGTGGTCTGTTGCCTCCATTCTTTCTAAAAAATACTCTGCTGGTGCAACCCATGTTGTGATTGACATCCCGTATGCGGAAGCGGGCAAGGTCAAATCAAAAGCGGACGGGATCGTCTTAGGGCAGCTTTTTGAAATGGTGGGTCGCGAGTTGGGTCTGGTTGTGAAAGCCTTCGCCACAAGCGGTGAATCACCAATTGGACGGGGTATCGGCCCTTCCCTTGAAGTGCGGGATGTGCTGCAAGTGCTTGAGCAGCACCCAGACGCCCCAAGCGATCTCTTAGAAAAATCACTCTTCTTTGCTAGCCAGATTCTTGCAATGGATCCCGCAGTTGGAACGGTTGAGAAAGGCGCAGAAGTCGCTCAGCGTTTATTGCTCTCAGGCGCAGCGCGCCAAGCCATGGAGAACATCATTCAGGCCCAGGGCTCGCACGACTGGCCAGATCTGTCGGGCATCCTCAAGCACCCCGTTCATGCGACACGGGCAGGAACCATCCGGCAGATAGATGGCTTCGTGATTTCCGGGCTCGCCCGCATGGCAGGTGCTCCCTTCGACAAACTTGCTGGCGTTGATATCGTCAAGCCAGCAGGAAGCACTGTGCTGGCTGGCGATTTACTGTACCGGATTCAATCCTGCGACCCTGCCTTGCTGAGCAAAACAGTTAAGTCGGCAGAACTAGATAACGGTTTCCGCATCACCTAAGCGTCTAGGCGTGTCCGCTCACGATCACGGGCACTTCCGTTGCAGGTGGCGTATTGCGACTGCGATGGCATCGGACTAAGCCATCGATCATGACCATGCCAATGCCGGGGATATCGCCCAACTGCACGCTTTCTAATAAATCACGCCCGGCTGTATGTTGCGCCCGATCCATAAACACAAAGTCGGCTGCGCGTCCTGGCTCAATCAGACCACAGTTCAGATTACGCATGCGGGCCGTGTTTCCGGTGGCAAAGCAAAACACCAGTTCCGCTGGAATATTGCCAAGACTAGACAGCAACGCAATCATGCGCAAAATACCCAGTGGTTGCACACCGGACCCTGCAGGTCCGTCCGTGCCGAGAATCACGCGATGCGGGCACTTGAGATGAATCGCATGCTGCGCGGCAGCAATCGCCACCTTTTCGTTGCCGTTGTGAACGATCTCAATCCCACGCGTGGATTTCTCACACAACTCACAAACATGTGCCTCAGATAAAGAAGTGTGGCCGCCATTGATGTGGCCGATGATGTCAGCGTCGGCCTCAAGTACAACGTCCTTATCAATCAACCCCGATCCAGGAATAGAGGGTCCGCCAGTATGGATCGTGCTTTGTATGCCATGCTTACGTGCCCAGGCCACCATTTTCTGAGCCTCTTCACCGGCTTTCACGGAGCCTAGGCCCACCTCCCCTAGCAACTTCACACCCGCATCGGCAAGGTCTTTAAAGTCTTGCTCGGTCATCCCTTTTTCAATCACGGGGGCACCAGCCAGCACTTTGACGCCGCCTGGTCTAAAACTATCAAACGCGCGTTGCGCCGTAATGGCCAAGGCCTTTAGACCGACAATATCCTTCGGACGACCTGGTAAGTGCACTTCCCCTGCTGAAATCATTGTCGTCACACCACCATTCATGGTGGATTCAATCCAACCCAGCTGATTCTGCCGAGGTGTCCAGTCACCAAAAACAGGATGCACATGGCTATCAATCAGCCCTGGTGCCAAACACGTCTTTCTGGCATCGATCAGCAAATCCGCATGCGCGGTATCGCAATCTTTTTCCTTCCCAACCGCCGTAATAATCCCGTCTTGCACCACGACCGTGTCGGCATCCAAAATAGGGCGATCAAGGTCGCCCGGCAGCAGCAACCCGATATTTTTAATAACGACTTTTCCAGATTTCTCTTCAACGGCGGCGTGAGCCATACTTGTCTTCCTTCAGGATTTAGATGAGTCGGGTGCAATCGTCTTGAGCACCGTAGAGATAACGAAGTTTTCCCACTGATCAAACGCGCTTTGCGCCTCTAAGTTTTCACCCAGAAACGCAGATAAGGTGTAGCGGTTCGATTGATAAAAATACCCAAGTGCCGCGATCATCATGTAGAGGTCACGCGCCTTGAGCTGACTATTAAACACGCCGGTCTGCGCACCCGTAGATAGCACCTGATCAATCACACCAATTGCCGTTGATGAATAATCTCGAAAGTTGGCCTGACCGATATGCTTGCCTTTATGTAAGTTCTCAATGTTCAGTAGGGTCACAAACTCAGGGTGATCGCGGTAGTAGCGCAAAATGAATTGCACAATTTTCTCGAGCGAGCGCAACGGATCGAGCAGGTCAAGCTTGAGCTTAGACTCCGCCACGTTAAACCGTTTGTAGATTTCCTCAATCACCGCAACAAACAGCCCTTCCTTGTTGCCGAAATAGTAGTAAATCATCCGGTCATGGGACTTGGCAGCTTTGGAAATCTTATCAACGCTCCCGCCATCCAGTCCATATTGCGCAAAGATCTTGATAGCGGCGCGCAATAGGCTCGCTCGGGTCGCCAGGGCAGCTTTTTCCCGCACCCCTAGCTTGCGAGGGGCATCATCTTGCGTCGAGCCGTTTGGGGACTGAATCATAAGAGTCATTGCCAGAGGGCAACAAATGTAATAAGGTACTAATTAATGTAGTAATTGCAACATGAAATTTTGACAAAAGCTAGTGGATTCGGATGACAGACCAGACTAAAACAAAGATCGAATGTAACGCCTGCCCAGTGTTATGCCAGATCAGTCCGGGAAAAACCGGTGCGTGTGACCGCTACGCGAACGCCGCGGGGACACTCATCCGTGTAGATCCTGTTGTCTTTCTTAACCGCAGTCTACAAAAGAGCGAAACACCCGCTCTGGTTTCCTTCGCAGGCCCTGAAAAAATCGCAGCAACCGGGGAGCCGGACCCTTGGGATCACAACCTACTGCACGCCAATCAAGTTTTTGTCTCTGGCGTGGGCTCGTCCACCACCTACCCTGATTACAAGCCCGCACCGTTTATTGTTGGCTCGCAGGTCGATGGCGTGGACATGGTGACCGTTGTCACCGAGGGCATCTTTAGCTATTGCAGCCTAAAGCTCAAAATCGACACCGATCGCTACCTAGGGCCTGAGCAGGCGAATGTACTGTGCCGGGGCGAAGTCGTGGGGCATGTGACAACTGCCGAGTACGGCTCGCAAATGCTTTCACTGGGTGGCGTGCACCACCTAACCGGTGGTAGCAAAAAGGAAGGTCGCATCACAATGGAGATGATGCTGGCCCTCGGAAATAAGCAGTCTGTTGAACTCGACATCGAAGGTGGCTCAAATCTGATCGTACAGGCAGGACGTGCACCGATCGTCAATGGTGTTGAAGAGCGTCGTATGCGCGTCGGTTGTGGCTCAGCTGCAATCGGGATTTTCGCGCAACAGTTTTCCGAACTGGCCGATGAAGTCGTCGTTGTCGACGACCACATCACTGGCGTGCTAACAGAGCACCAGGCTGGTAAGTGCCTGGGAATGCGCGCCTCTGGCATTGTGATCGGCGGACGACGCTCAACACCGGGGCGCTATTTTCAGGTTGCAAACCCCGGCACAGGCTGGGGTGGCACCGATATTGCTGACCCCTTAAGCATCATCGAGAGTTGGGACCCTGAGATCGCCTGGCCAGGCCTAAGGCTACTGATGACCTCAACAACGGGTGAGCACGCCTCCTGGTATGTACTTGATGAGCAGTTACGCCCGATCGAACAAGCGATGCCCGTCGCCGTTCAAACTGTCATCGACCGTATTGGTGAAAACTGCGAGCCCTCTCTCGCCTCGGTGCTATTCCTGGGTGGCGCAGGAGGTAGTTTACGTGCCGGTGTGACCAACAACCCAATTTTGCTGACGCGCGCCATCAAGCAGGCACTGGTCAATGTCACCTGTGGTGGAGCACCCGCCTATGTCTGGCCAGGTGGCGGAATCACCGTTATGGTGGACGTACTGCGCATGCCCGACAATAGCTTTGGCACAGTCCCGACACCAGCCATCGTAGCTCCCATTGAGTTCAGCATGCGCGCAGACGATTTCAAGCGTCTCGGCGGTCATGTCGACTATGTACGGGGTCTAGACCAGGTGCTGCGCGAAGGTGCCTGGCATGATGACGGTGCGCCGCAAAGTAGATTATGGGTTGCGCCCCATGCTGATATGCAATGGCCGTTAGGTATGCCACCGATGTTGGGCTAAGCGAACATGTCACGCGCGACTTCCCGTATTCTGGATGACGGACGCCAACACTTTCAGCATGGCCCGATCGATATCGTGGCCCATGCCGAAGGAGATGACGACGCTGTAAGCGCTGCACATAAAGCCGCATCCGAACGCTTTGCGACGATCCTGTCGGAGCTAGCTGGCGAATTACCGGTACTTCGTCAACCCATACACACCCACTCCCCTTGTCCGCTAACGGGCCCGATTGCGCAAACAATGTGGCGCGCCTGCCAACGCTGTACGAGCGACTTTATTACACCGATGGCCGCGGTGGCAGGCTCGGTTGCGCAAGCACTCATTGGATTTTATGCCCAGCCCGGCGTGACGCGCGCCTGGGTGAACAATGGCGGCGATATCGCATTGCACTTAACACCGGGCACAAAAGTCGACATCGGCTTATTTGCTGATATTGCAAAACTTGATGCGCGCGCGCTGCAAGAAGGAATCACCCTCGACGGAACGCTTAGTATTGACTTCGCAATGCCCGTAAGAGGCGTTGCAACCAGCGGTTGGCGCGGCCGCAGCTTGTCTTTAGGTATTGCAGACAGCGTGACTGTCCTAGCTGAGACCGCGGCCTTGGCCGATGCTGCTGCAACGGTCATCGCGAATGCCGTCAACACAGACCACCCCGCAGTCGAGCGACAACCTGCCAGTGCGGTGAAAGACAACTCCGACCTAGGTGACAGACTAGTGACGGTACATGTGCCAGTTTTGGACCCCGACACCGTTCGCCAGGCCTTACAACAGGGTTTACAGCAGGCTCTACAAATGAAGCAAAGCGGTTTAATCTCTGCTTGCATCTTGACTTGCCAAGGCTGGGTCGTTACGACAGACTCACCTGCGCTTGTACACACCCAGATTCACTAACGCATCACGCAGAAATTAGGAGCCCGCATGGCAGCAAAGATTCGCAAGCTCATCGTTCAGATCGATGAGACCCATCTTGAAATGGGTCAGGTCATCTCGCCCCCAACCCGCAGAGCACTTGCCATCGCTGTCATTGAGAACCCTTACGCGGGTGTCTATAGCCAAAACCTCGACGCTTTGATTGAGATCGGCGAAGAGTTAGGTGCCCTTCTAGGCAATAAATGCGTTGAGGCACTTGGCATCACCCCCGAGCAAGCGCAGAGCTACGGCAAAGCGGCGATTGTCGGCGAGGCCGGCGAGCTAGAGCACGCCGCTGCCATTCTTCATCCAAAATTAGGCGCGCCGCTGCGTCAAGCTGTGCACCACGGTGCGGCACTCGTACCCTCCAGCAAAAAGCGTGGAGGCCCAGGCTGCGCGATTGATGTACCTCTCGGACACAAAGATGCAGCCTTCGTGCGCAGTCACTTCGATGCGATTGAAGCGCGCGTAACCGACGCTCCTAGTGCAAAAGAAATCGTCGTCGCAGTAGCAGTAACTGACAGTGGTCGCCCTTTACCTCGTATCGGCGGTCTGCAAGCAAATGAAATCGAGGGTAAAGATGGCTTACGTTAACAAAGGCAGTATTCATTTTTTGGAGAACTCCATGCGTCGTATATTTACCAAACGCATCACGGCATCCCTTGCTTTAGGTGCCTCGCTGCTAGCCACATCCGTCACAGCGTCCGCGCAAGACGTCATTAAAATTGGTGAAATCAATAGCTACAAAGCGCAGCCTGCGTTTTTAGAGCCCTACAAAAAAGGGATGGAGCTCGCGATTGACCAGATTAACGCAGCGGGTGGGTTGAACGGCAAGAAAGTACAGCTAATCACACGCGATGACAATGCAAACCCCGGCGATGCGGTGCGCGTTGCGGAGGAGCTGATTTCGCGCGACAAAGTCGATGTATTGACCGGATCGTTTCTGTCGCATATCGGTTTGGCGTTGACTGATTTTGCAAAACAGAAGAAAGTTTTCTTCCTCGCTAGCGAACCCTTAACAGACAAAATCGTTTGGCAAAACGGCAACCGCTACACCTTCCGCCTGCGCCCTTCTACCCATATGCAGGTAGCTATGCTGGTGCCGGAAGCCAGCGCCATGAAAAAGAAACGTTGGGCGATTGTTTACCCAAACTATGAATACGGTCAATCCGCCGCAGCGACCTTCAAAGCACTGATGAAGGCTGCCCAACCAGATATCGAATTCGTCGCAGAGCAAGCCACACCTTTGGGTAAAGTCGATGCCGGTAGCGTGGTCCAAGCTCTGGCAGATGCAAAACCGGACGCTATTTTTAACGTGCTGTTCGGTGCAGATCTTTCGCGCTTTGTACGCGAAGGCAATACTCGCGGTTTGTTTAAGGGACGTGAAGTGGTCAGCCTATTGACTGGTGAGCCAGAGTATTTGGATCCACTCAAAGATGAAAGCCCCACAGGCTGGCTGGTCACAGGCTACCCTTGGTATGCGATCAAGACGCCAGAGCACGACGCCTTTAAGAAAGCCTATGAGGCAAAGTACAAAGACTACCCACGCCTTGGATCAGTCGTTGGCTACAGCGCAATCATGTCACTCGCAGCAGGTATCAAAAAGGCTCAGAGCACAGATACCGAAAAGCTGATCACAGCGTTCCGTGGTTTGACGCTCATGTCACCCTTTGGTAGCGTCACCTATCGCCCAGAAGACCATCAATCAACAATGGGTGGCTATGTCGGTCGCACCAAGGTTGAGAACGGCAAAGGTGTGATGGGAACGTTCCGTTATATCGATGGCGCAACTGTTCTACCATCGGCAGAAGAAGTCAAAAAACTTCGTCCTGCTGATTAATACTTTCGCAAACTAACGAGGGAGCCCAGTCTGCATGGACCTTTCAAGCTTGATTGTTCAACTGCTCAATGGTCTAGCAGGCGCGTCATCACTTTTTCTAGTGGCGGCGGGGCTTTCCTTGATTTTCGGGGTGACCCGGATTGTGAACTTTGCCCACGGCTCATTTTTCATGGTGGGCATCTACGTCGCGTACACGCTCGTTGAGAAACTTTCGTCGAGCATCGGTTTTTGGCCAGCCCTGTTGCTGGCACCGCTAGTCGTCGGTTTGTTGGGCGCAGCGATTGAAGTCACGCTACTGCGGCGCATCTATCGTGCCCCGGAACTCTTCCAACTACTTGCCACGTTCGCCCTGGTACTTGTCATTAAAGACGCCGTACTTTGGCTTTGGGGTCCCGAAGAACTCCTTGGGCCACGTGCCCCGGGGCTGAAAGGCTCTGTTGAAATTCTGAGCCGTAACTTCCCCTCCTACGACTTGTTTTTAATCGTCGTGGGTCCTATCCTGCTCGGCCTTCTTTGGTTGCTGCTGACGCGCACCCGCTGGGGCACACTAGTTAGAGCAGCAACGCAAGACCGGGAAATGGTCGCAGCACTCGGCGTTAACCAAGCATGGCTCTTTACCGCTGTCTTCGCCCTCGGTGCGCTCCTCGCGGGTCTGGGCGGTGCGCTCCAACTTCCCCGCGAGCCTGCAAACCTAGAAATGGACCTCCATACGATTGGCGCCGCATTCGTCGTCGTAGTAGTGGGTGGTATGGGATCTATTCCTGGAGCATACGTTGCCGCGCTCCTCATCGCGGAGCTCAAGGCGATTTGCATCTGGCTTGGATTGGTCGAGATCGCTGGCATACAAATATCATTCTCTAAGCTCACACTGGTTGTTGAGTTTCTCGTCATGGCGATCGTCCTGGTCTTTAGACCTTGGGGCCTGTTGGGTCGAGCGCAACCCGCTTCGCGAAACGCTGCTGAAATAGAGATGCCTTTACGTCCAGCCTCAAACGCCTACAAGCTAGGTAGCGCCTTGGTTGTACTGGTTTTAATTGCCATGCCTTGGCTCACAGCTCAATCTCCTTACGTCACAGTCTTGCTGATCGACCTCCTGATCGCAGTCCTGTTCGCAGCAAGTTTGCATTTCATCATGGGTCCAGGGGGGCTTCACTCCTTTGGTCACGCCGCCTATTTTGGCTTGGGTGCCTATGGTGCAGCACTCATCATCCGCCACCTCGGCCTACCCATGGAGCTCAGCCTGATGTTAGCGCCCGCGGTCGCTGCACTTGGCGCATTTCTGTACGGCTGGTTTTGTGTTCGACTATCAGGCGTGTACCTCGCGATGTTGACTCTCGCTTTTGCGCAAATCACTTGGGCAATTGTTTATCAGTGGGATGCGTTCACAGGCGGCAGTAACGGGCTAACAGGTGTGTGGCCCGCGCAGTGGTTGCAAGACAAGAAGAATTACTACTTCGTCACACTTGGGCTGGTGGTGGTTGCTGTCTACGTCATGCGCAGACTGTTGTACTCCCCCTTTGGCTATGCACTGCGAGCTGGCCGGGACTCCCCTCTTCGCGCCGATGCGATTGGTATCGACGTAAAAAAAATACAATGGGTTGCCTTTATTGTGGCCGGAACGTTTGCAGGCCTAGCAGGCGCCTTGTTTGCGTTCTCCAAGGGAAGTATTTCACCGGAAAGCTTGCACGTCAGTCGTTCCATTGACGGTCTAGTCATGGTGCTCTTGGGTGGCATTCAAACTCTCGCTGGTCCGCTCGTAGGCGCATTTACCTTTACCTGGCTACACGATACCGTTGCACGTAACACAGAATATTGGCGTGCCATGCTAGGCGCAATTATTCTGTTGCTCGTCTTGCTCTTTCCTCAAGGCATTGCCGGCTTCGCTGCGCAAATCACTGAGCGCATTAAAGCAGCACGCAAGGAGGCTGCATGACTCTGCTAACAGTCCGCGGACTTGGAAAGTCTTTCGGCGGCGTTAAAGCTGTTGATGGGATTGATTTTGACCTCAAGGCAGGTGAACTGCTCGCCCTGATCGGACCAAACGGTGCAGGCAAATCGACGACGTTCAATATGGTGAACGGTCAACTCAAGGCGGACCGAGGCTCAATCAAAATGGATGACACAGAGCTCATCGGCCTTGCACCGCGTGCAATTTGGCGTTTAGGCGTGGGTAGATGCTTTCAGATCGCCGAAACATTTTCATCGCTCACCGTCATTGAAAACGTTCAGATGGCCTTGCTATCCCACGACAATCAGCTGTTTTCGTTTTTCAAATCCGCCTCAGCACATGCGCGAGAAAAAGCACTTGAACTCCTAAGCCAAGTGGGCATGCAGGAACAAGCAGACCGCCCCTGCAGCGAACTTGCTTATAGCGATGTCAAGCGTGTCGAACTTGCAATTGCCCTCGCCAACGACCCTAAGCTCTTATTGATGGATGAGCCCACCGCCGGTATGGCACCCAGAGAAAGAAACGACATGATGGCGATGACCAAGCGCCTGGTGATTGAGCGCGGAATTGCTGTGCTCTTTACCGAGCATAGTATGGATGTTGTTTTCGCCTACGCAGATCGTATTAGCGTACTGGCACGCGGGCGACTCATCGCACACGGCACCCCTGACTCCATACGGGACAACCGCGACGTGCAAGAAGTCTATTTTGGAGGCGGCAGCACGTTTGAACTCAAGCCCGCAAAAACACCGGGGGTTGCGTGATGAGTCAGCAAACTCTCCTTACTGTTTCTGGACTGCAGGCTTGGTATGGCGCTGCAAAAATTCTTTATGATGTGGACTTTAGTGTTGCACGCGGTGAAGTGGTTGCACTCATGGGACGTAACGGCGCAGGCAAGTCCACCACAATGAAATCCATTATGGGATTAATGGAAAAGCGACGTGGGCAACTACATTTCATGGATCAAGATATCTCGCAGCGCGCGACGCACGAGATCGCTGCGATGGGTTTAGGCTTCGTACCAGAAGATCGGCGTATTTTTACTGACCTCACCGTTCTCGAAAATCTTGAAGTTGGGCGCCAAGCAGTGCGTCATTGGCCGAATGGTGAGCCCGCACCACATTGGACACCTGACAAGCTATTCAAGCTTTTCCCCAACCTTGGGGAGATGCCAACCCGCCCAGGCGGACGAATGAGCGGTGGTGAGCAACAAATGTTGACCGTCGCGCGGTCCTTAATGGGCAACCCCTACCTGATTCTGCTCGACGAGCCGTCTGAGGGAATCGCGCCCGTCATCGTTGAACAAATGGCGCAGATGATTTTGGCTCTCAAACAACAAGGGGTCAGTATTTTGTTATCTGAACAAAACCTACACTTTGCCAACCTCGTGTGCGACCGCGCCTATGTTCTAGAAAAGGGGCAAATCCGTTTTGCAGGCACGATGCGCGAGCTCGACGAAAACGAAGCCGTACGACGTGCTTACCTGAGCCTGTAGCACCCATGACTGCACAGCATCGCAACGCTAAACCTCTGGCACTGACAATTAATGGCCAGGCACTTGAGACCCGCCTGGATCCAGAGACTCCTCTTCTCAATTTTTTACGGAACGACCTTGGGCTCAACGGGCCCAAGTACGGCTGCGGCCTTGGTCAATGCGGCGCCTGTACGGTGCTCGTTGATGGGCAAGCCGCGCGCTCCTGCGTCATCCCTCTGGAAGGTATTGAAGGTCGTGCCATTACGACCTTAGAGGGACTGGGAACACTTGCCGAACCTCACCTCATTCAACAGGCATTCATCGCCGAGCAGGCCGCACAATGCGGATACTGCCTTAACGGCATGATCATGATGACAGCCTCCTTGCTCGCCCGGAACCCGTCACCCACCGAAAAAGAGATCCGGTCTGAGTTATCCGCCAATTTTTGTCGGTGCGGCACGCATATCGAAATCATACGCGCGGTCCAACGTGCAGCAGGGATGTTGCAAGAGGCCAAACATGCTCAGGTGACGCAAGATGGCATCTAGCAGCACCCTGCGACTGCGCAAAGACTTTCTCGATGCGTCGGGCGTATTGGTCGTCGTGCGAGAGCCCCTGCCTGCCCCTCCGCCAACAAAGGGGCAGCCCGCTGCTGTGCCCGCGAACCCCGCGGAGGGTCAGGAGGTATTGCTTTCGGTATGGTCTGATGGACGAGTCGTTGCACTGCACGGACATGTTGACCTTGGAACAGGTCTGCGAACTGCCTTAGGTCAAATCGTTGTAGAAGAACTTGATGTCTCCATGGATCACGTTGAGGTGATTCTCGGCGATACCGGTCGCGCACCCAATCAGGGTCCAACCATTGCAAGCGGTTCGATACAACTTCACAGCCCTCCTCTGCGCCAGGCTGCTGCGCAAGCGCGGCGTTGGCTCCTCCAAGCCGCCGCAGCCAAATGGAATACGCATGCGGACGGCCTGCGCACAGAGCGTGGTGAGGTCCTTTACGAACAAGTCGGCCGTGACACTGAACGCGTGACCTATGCCGCGCTCATTGGTGAGCGCAATATTCGTTTGCTGCTTGACCCTTCGGTTAGTCTTAAGGCTCAAGAAGAGCATCACACGATTGGTCAACCAATTCCCCGCGTTGACATCCCAGGCAAAGCAACCGGGCAACTGACTTTTGTTCACGATATGCGGGTCCCTGGAATGCTGCACGGTCGTGTGGTCAGACCACCTTACGCAGGTGCCGACCATGGTGATTTTGTTGGCAACCTTCTAGAGTCTGTTGACGAGACCTCGATTGCCCATATCCCTGGCATTAAAGCCGTAGTCGTCATTCGTGACTTTATCGGCATTGTTGCCGAGCGCGAAGAACTCGCCGAGCAAGCAGCTAGCCAGTTGCGCGTTGTCTGGAAAGACTGGCCAGGCCTGCCCGACCTGAGTAATCTTGAAAACGCTCTACGGGCCAACCCCTCGACACCGCGCGAACTGATTAACGAAGGCAACATAGATACCGCGCTGCAGGCTGGGGGGACTGAGCTCTCACGCACCTACATCTGGCCCTATCAGATGCATGCCTCGATCGGACCGTCTTGCGCGATTGCAGACTGGTCAAACGCTGAACCGTATAAGCTCACTGTATGGGCCGGCACACAAAACCCGCACGTGCTGCGTGCCGATCTCGCACGCCTGAGTGGGCTGACCGACCTAGACATTGAAATCGTCCGGATGGAAGCTTCAGGCTGCTATGGGCGTAATGGCGCCGATGATGTAGCAGCCGACGCAGTATTGCTGTCGCGTGCGGTCGGTGCACCCGTACGTGTGCAGCTCACCCGTGAGCAAGAGAACCTCTGGGAACCCAAAGGCGCAGCGCAGTGGATGCAAGTACGTGGAGGGTTGGATGCTGCGGGCGACTTTGCAGCCTATGACTTTCAAACCTCTTATCCCTCAAATGGTGCCCCGACTCTTGCCCTGCTACTGACACGCACGATTGAGCCTCTCGCCCAAACTTACGAGATGGGTGATCGTACGGCTCGCCCACCCTATCAAGTTGGGAATCTGAGGGTGACGGTCAACGACATGCCGCCGATTCTTCGGGCCTCCTGGTTACGTGGCGTATCCGCATTACCAAATTCGTTCGCGCACGAATCCTATATTGACGAACTTGCGACGCAAGCGGGTGTTGATCCGGTCGAGTTCCGCCTACGCTATTTAGACGATCCACGCGCAAGAGAACTCTTGCAGGCCACGACCGACAAAGCGGGCTGGCTGCGGCACACTGAGCCTCAGCAGCAACACACCGATGGCGACATGTTGCGCGGCCAGGGTGTTGCCTATGCCCGTTACATCCATAGTAAGTGGCCTGGGTTCGGTGCCGCGTGGGCTGCATGGGTGGCTGACGTCGAAGTAAACCGTCACACGGGTGAGGTCCATGTCAAACGCGTCGTGGTTGGTCACGATGCCGGCATGACGATCAACCCTGCCGGTGTAGAACATCAAGTGCACGGCAATGTGGTTCAGACAACCAGCCGCGCGCTGCACGAGAGCGTACCGGTACGCAAGCAAGACAACACTGTGGCAACGCGTGAATGGGGCTCTTATCCTATTCTGAATTTCCGTCAGGTGCCGGTTATCGATGTCTTACAAATGCCTCGTCCCAACGAGGCACCACTTGGTGCGGGAGAATCTTCGTCCGTGCCCGGCACGGCAGCAATCGCCAATGCAATCTTTGATGCAACGGGCATTCGATTTCGTCAGCCGCCTTTCACACCAGAAGTGGTGCGAGCGGCATTGAACCCCCTTCCTCCTGCATCCCAGCCGATTTACCCCGCTGAGCAACCCATACAACTGGCGCTCCCTGCTAAAGCAAACCCAAATGCGCATTGGCCGACGCGAAGACCTTTTGCAAAAAGACTGGCCGCGTTGCTTGCCGGCGTGGCAGGTCTGTCACTTGGCTGGCTCGGCTTACGCGGGCCTGCGCCTATTGCGCCCATTACTCAGTTCAACCCAGCTCTGTATTCACCACAAACCATAGAGAAAGGTCGACAATTGGTCGCACTGGGTAATTGTGTGACCTGTCACACTGCGCCGGGTGGTCAGCCCAATGCGGGCGGTCTTGGAATACAGACACCCTTTGGCACGGTCTATTCCACGAACTTAACGCCAGATAAAGATAGCGGCATTGGTGCTTGGTCCCTGCCCGCTTTTAGGCGTGCGATGCGCGATGGCGTATCGAGAGACGGACATCTGCTCTATCCCGCATTTCCGTACACGTCATTTAAAAACATGACGGATGAGGACATTACGTCGATCTATGCCTACTTAATGGTGCAAGCACCTGTCGCACAAAGCAATCCAACGACGCAACTATCGGCACCGTTTTCGTACCGTCCTCTCATGGCGGTCTGGAATGCCTTGTACAGCGAGCCGACGACTTCACAGACTTTGCTCGCCGACCAAGGAGAGCTTTGGAACCGTGGCGCCTATCTCGTCAACGGTGTGGGACACTGCACGGCCTGCCATACGCCTCGCGATATGCTTGGTGGCGAGAAGCTTGGGCAGGGATTTTTATCGGGCGCCTGGATCAAAGGCTGGGGAGCTCCCGCTTTAGCCGCCGCATCGAAGTCACCGGTCAGATGGACTGAGCAATCCTTCTACGATTATTTACGTACGGGTTTTAGTGGACAACACGGTAGTGCTGGCGGTCCGATGGCACCGGTTGTGCAGCAACTGGCCTCCGTCCCGGATTCCGATATCAAAGCGATGGCCCACTACCTCGCGTCGTTTCAAGAAGCGGCCACACCCGCCCAAGCGGCCCACGCGGCACAAGACTATGTCGTAGCAGCGCAAAGCGCTAGCGCGACTTTGCTCGGACCTGCCCAAAGAATGTTCACAATGGCCTGTGCTGCGTGTCATCACGACGGCGACGGCCCCAAGCTACTGGGTGCGAATGTTCCGCTCGCGCTTAACACCAACTTACACAGCGATAAGCCAGATAATGTCATTCGTGTGATCCTAGAAGGCGTGCGCAAGCCTGCGAGCCAAGCGATCGGTTTCATGCCGTCCTTTGCCGGACAGCTCGACAACGAACAGGTCAGTGCATTAGTGCAATACATGCGTGCACGCTTCGCACCGGACAAACCTGCTTGGAGTAGTCTAGAGCCAAGCATTGCTCGTATTCGACAAGAGACTGCTCGCCAGACAGGGCTTGCTATCCCTGCAAAGTAAACCGAATGGGAAACTCTACCCAACTTGCCATGGCGGTCCCCTGCGCTCTCGCGGGCTTAAAACGCCACCGCGCGACGGCGCGCAACGCCGACTCATCGAATAGCCGATAGCCACTGGTTTTAAACAAAACAATCTGCTCGGGCAAACCCGAGCGATCAACACGGACTCTTAGCCACACCGTCCCTTCGATTCCGCGCTGACGCAGCATCAACGGGTAGTCGGGAGGCGGATTAAGATGATGCTGTGGCCGTGCGTACGCATCACGTTCTACGTCACCTCGCGAGGTGCTCGGCTGTCCATCTGCGATAACCCCCGGTTTAATTGCGACACGCAACGTTTCCTTGACTTGTTTAACGGCTGGCACAAGACGACTGACAGGTTCGTTAGGGATCTCGGCATCAGGTGGTTTCACTGCTTCTTTAGGAATGTCGGCGGGCAGATCATCGACAACCATCTGCTCGTGCGCGCCGACTTCGGCAAGCTGAACGTCAGCGATAGCAATCGTCAAGACGCTATCAGTTGTTGCAAAGGCATGGACGCTACCGATTTGCTGTCGATCCAAGACTGCGAAGAGAATCAGTACCGAAGCGATAAGTAGATGTATCAAAAGCGCCGGCAGAATAGGTCGTCGATCAAAACAACGAAAAAAATACATTACCGATTCCTAGTCGAAGTGGTTGCACGTAAAAATAAGACCTCCTCAGTCTGATGCACCAAGAAACGCACGCCAAACAGACCCTCCAAGGCTGGCACGGCCTCCAGGGACGCCGAGCAGTCAGCGAACACCTTTCCGCGCTCGAGCATGAGCAGTCGGTCAAAACCTTGCAGTGCCAGCTGCACGTCATGCAAAACAGCGATGAGGCTGTGGCCACGCAGCCGAGTAAATATTGCCAAATGTTCAGACAGCTCAAGTGCGAGACCCGGATCAAACGCAGCAAGCGGCTCATCGACAAGCAAGATCCCATCGCGCTCATCCCAAAGTTGTGCGAAGACGCGTGCAAGATGGACACGCGCAAGTTCCCCGCCAGACAGTCCGACTGTCGTTCGCTCCAGCAGGTGATCCGCACGCGCCAATAATGCCGCCTGCCTGATGATCTGTTCGACGTTCGGGTCAGACTGCTTACCTAATCTGCCTAATCCAATGACGAGCTTCACCGGCATATCAAAGGTATTTGGATATGTCTGAGGTAAGACCGCCAGCAGATGACTTAGCGAGACTGGGTCAAAGGTACTGAGCCGCCTTCCCATCACATTCAGGAGTCCAGAGGTGGTGGCGTACTCACCCGATAGCAATTTAAGCAAGGTGGACTTTCCGGCGCCGCTCGGACCGAGAATGGCGATACGCTCACCCGGAGCGACATCGAACGTAAAGGGGCCAAAGTCCACAGACCCAATTCGTACACGCGCCTTATCCAGATGTAAGTGGCCGACAGAACACTGGCTCATGCCGTTCTTCCTTTGCCTCGTACGAGCAGCCACAAAAAGAAGGAGCTCCCCAACAACGCGGTAAAGATTCCCACAGGCACCTCGGCGGGTACAGCAATCGTTCGCGCCAAGGTATCGGCACAAAGTAGCAAAACAGCCCCAACAATGGCAGATAGCGGCAGAACGCATCGTAGGTCAGCGCCTGTTGTCATGCGCACCAGATGTGGCGCTACCAAGCCAATGAACCCAATCACGCCACAAAAGGCCACGGCAAAGCCTGCGAGAGCAGCCACCATCAAAACGACCCGTAACCGCAGACTTGGCAAACAAACCCCGACGTGTCGCGCGATGTTTTCCCCCAGTAGCAGCGCGTTGAGCTTCTGCACGAGCCCAAGCGTTGCAACCCAGACACCCGCCAATAAGCCGCTGACTACGATGACTAGCGTCCAGCTTGCGTTCGATAGCGTGCCGAGTGTCCAAAAAGTGAGGCTGCGTAATTGGCTATCTGTGGCCGTATAGGCGCACAGCCCAATCACAGCTCCCGCAAGAGCGTTGATTGCAATCCCAGTCAAAAGTAGCCCTCCGATGGAGCCCGCCATCCAGTGCCGAGAGAACCCCTCAAGCAACAGGCAAACAAGTACCGCGCCGATGAAGGCGATCAGCGGTAACAACAGCCAGTGCGAGGCCAAGCCAGCTACGGCCGGACTCTGCGTCAGAAAGACAATCGATAGCGCCGCGGCACAAGCGGCGCCAGAAGAAATGCCAAGCAAACCGGGTTCAGCCAAGGGGTTTCGAAATAAGGCCTGTGTCAACGCTCCTGCAAAACCTAGACTCGCTCCAATTAACGCCGCAAACAGCACGCGAGGCAAACGGATGTCCCACAGGATGTGTCGATGACTAACAGCCAACACCTCAGTATCTGGTGTATCAAGCCAAAACAGCCATGCAGATTGATCGAGCACTAGTGCACCAAAGTGTGTTGCACCGAAGGCAGCAAACAGCAACAAGGACAGCAGACCAAACGTCGTGGAGGGCATACGCCTGCGCAGAGTCAGACTCATAGGCGTATCGCCTCGCTTGCCGCGCGGCGTAGCGCCAATATTGCGTCTGGCATGCGCGGGCCAAAGCCCAAGAGAAACATTGTGTCAAACACGAGCCAACGCGAGGCGCGTGCGGCTGGTGTCATGGCTAGGCCTTTAATCTGCACGATCGATTCACTGACACTTGGACTACTCTGGTGAGCCATAGAATCAGGCTGTGTCACGACAAGCAAATCCGGCCGCGCAGCGATCAACGCTTCCGTTGTAATGGGACGATAGCCCACTGTGTCTGCAAAGGCGTTTTGCAAACCCGCGTATTGCAGCATCACATGCGCACCAGTACCTGCACCTGCAACAATGAACTGACCAGGGGACTGACCCAAAACGAACATCACCCGGATGTTTGGCTTTTGCGCCGACAGATCTTGTGCCACAACACCCCAGTCTCGCCAAAGCTTCTCGGCGAGTAACTGAGCCCTTTCCTCGCACCTCAAGATACGACCTAGCTGCTTGACACGCAATATCAGTGCCTCAACCGTATACCCATCTTCAGCAGTTGATACCGCAACACCAGCGCCTCGCAGACGTGACAACACCGAAATCGGTCCGGCGTCATGACTCACAATCACATTCTGTGGCGCCAAGGCAAGAATGCCCTCTAACGACAGATTACGGGCGTATCCCACGCTAGGTAAGCGTCGCACACCGTGGGGAAATCTTGACGTTGTATCCACACCAACAAGGCTAGACTCTTGCCCTAAGGCGCAAACGATTTCGGTCAGTCCGCCCCCGACGCACACAACGCGTCGCTTGGAATTAGCCCGCACTTGGGCTGCCTCTGCGCTTGTGATTCCGGACAGCACACCCAGGCAAGCGGCTTGCAGCAGCTGGCGTCGACCAATGAGCCTCGTTGGCAGCAGTCTCAGTGGAGGCATGCCTCAGCCTCCATTGCCAACGATTCCGTGAGTTCTCTCCAGGTTTGAAGCTCAGGGCTATCTAGCCCACGTTCTCCAAAAAATGTGACGACGAGCTCACCTTGTTCATCAAACGCCTCAATTGACGTGACATAGCCGTTTTGTGTTGGCTTCTTTACCAGCCAAAGAGTCTGGACGCTATCAAGCAACAAATGCAAATTAAAGTGATCGTCGAGGATATTTAACCAAGCTTTACTGCGCACGACCCTACTCACCGTACCTGAGTGGATTTGCAGCATCCCCTGATTACCCACGAAAACCATGATCGGGATTTTTTGCCCAGCCGCACGAAGCAAGAGAGATTCAATTTGGTCTAGCTGTAGTGGCTGAGCGAAATCACTTTCGGCTAAGCGCAGCGCCGCAATACGCGAAATTGAAAACCGTTTCAGTAAGTCAAAAAATTCGTGTGTATCGTTAAGATTGCGCCACGCCTGGTGGAAAGCCCAGATATCCACATGTTCAGTGACGCATCGGCTCGGGGCAATACGGCTGGGCGCGCTGGCAAACTCGCTTAGCGTCTGTACCGGATGCCGAAAGCGCTCCACGAACTGGTGATACTGCTGTAGATCACTCTCAGGACGCAAAAACACTTTATGTATTGCGATCCCTGTCTCATCGAAAAACTGCAAACTATGTTGGGTCGTCCCTTGATGGGTTACCCCCGCGCTTGAGGAGGCCTGCCTTGACTCAGTCACCGCAAAGCCAAATCGCCACGCGCGATAAAAAGCGCGCAATTCAATTGCTTCACCTTGAATCAGGCCGATACCATTTCGGTGACTGATATTTTTGTAATGTCCAATGCTCTCATGCACACACGCGTGGTTGCGTGTTAACGCCATGACGCGCCCTAACGCCTCAAACGACGCCAGCATGACAGGCCAATCTTCAGACAAGCGGATGGCATGCAAAGAATTCGAGATAGCTCTTTGATCGGCATCTGTCGCGCAGCCTGCATCGTCCAGATGTGCTGCAATCAGCTGCGCTTCGGTGATATTTAACTGCTGTGCAATATCACGCACCCGCATCCCATTTACGCGACGCATTGCGTGATAAGAATTTTGAATAGTCTCTTGAGTAAGTAGCATGGCGACCTCTTTAGTAGTCATAGCGCAAAGAAAACTGAACATTTCGACCGGCGGCGGTGTAGGCGTCCTTGACAGCACTTGCCTCTTCAAGCCCGCGCATATCCGACCAGCGCCAATATTTGGCATCGAACGCGTTATTGATATTTACGTTGAGCGTTAAATTGCGATTCGGCTTCCAGAACCAACCTAGGTCGAGAACCGTGCTAGCTCCCGGCGCAAACTGTTTCTCTGCGGCTTGTGCAATATCACCCACCGATTTGGATGCGCTGTACGTGATATTTCCACGCGCTCCCCACTGGCCGGCGTCATAACGCACACCAACAATCGCCTTCAGTGGCTCAACGCTATCGAGCGGTTGCGCACGTCCGTTGATTTCAGTTGTCCCTTTGAGATAGGCAACGCCGGCTTGAAGGCTCCAGCGATCGTCAATTTTTGTATCAGTACTAAGAACGACACCTCTAATGCGTGCGGTGCTCAGGTTCACATACTGGTACACAAAGGGATTTGTAGGACTGCCACGGCCAGCGATCCGCTGCTGGCTAATAAAGTTTTTATATCGATTATCAAATCCAGCAATGCTGTAACGAACACCTTGTATCGAGCCTCGGGCGCCTAGCTCGATGCTATCGGCGTATTCGGGCTTAAGCTCGGCATTTCCGATACTGGTGTAGCCAGCAGCGAGATTGCTGAACCCGTTATTGACCTGCTCGGGAGTTGGCGCCCGAAATCCGCGTGCGATCTGGGCATAGGGCAAGACAGCCGGCATCCATTTCCAGACTGCGCCAAGCCTTGGCGTTACTGCCTGCCCTTTTGACCTTTGTGGCGCGGCACCTACATAAGCATTATTTGACGGGGCTATCTGATAGTGATCGAAGCGCAGGCCTGGAATCACGCTGACAGATCCAAGCTCGATTTCACTTTGACCGAAAATGCCGCTTTGCGTGTACCGTGAATCGGGGAACGGCTTGACCGGAAACACCTCACCATAGGGTGGCACAGTTCCATTGCGTAGCCCAGACACTTGAGCTTGGCTCCAGTCGAACCCATAGGTTAATTTCTGATTAACCCAGCCAGACAGGTTCGATTCAAATTGTGAAGTGAGCCCGACTAGGCGAGTACGGTAGGTGTTATCGCGGGTTCGTGGTTGCGAGCGGACACGCTCCTCTTCAGTGAACTGATTGACAAGGGCATCTTGCCAATAAATTTTCGTCTCTGCGCTTTGCACCCAAGCCGCGTTGAAATCAGTCACTCGGTGCTCAAGAGAAACGCGGTCACGTTCAATACGATCGCGTGTATCGAAGTCTAGCGTGGCGCGTGGAGCCGTCGGTCGCAGTGCGCGCGCCGAATAGACCTCGGTCGCTTGAGTGCGATATTGAGACTCTGCCGTGAGTGTGAGTTGCTGCGCTGCACTGAGCGAATAGACAGCTTTACCTAAAAGGTAACGATTACGATAGTTGGCTGGATTCGCTTGTGTACGCATCAGAGTTTTTGATGCATCCTCGCCGTGTGTTGCCGTCTCGTGTCCCAAGCGATAGCTGGCGAGCACCATCCCTTGCAACGACTCTCGTTGACCTGCGGCAGCAAGCGTTGCTGCAGTCGATCGATCAATACTCGCATAGCTCAGTCGCGAGAATGCCGCCACCGATCGCGAGCCAAGCAGGTCGCTTGGG
>CAMCWG010000007.1 GCA_945882005.1 Bordetella parapertussis | reverse complement strand
TCAAGCAAAGTTTCCATCGCGGACCAACCGTGGTGTAACTGCCCAATCAGTGCCGCCTTAGGAACGCGGACGTTGTCGAAGACCACCTCACACTGTTGATCTTTAGCAAGCGTACGCAGCGGGTTGGAAGAGATTCCAGCCATCTTTGTATCGACCAAAAATAGTGAAATGCCCTCGCTTTTTGATGTTTGTACAGCGGTCCGGCAAGCTACCAGACAATGACTTGAGGCTAAGAAATTATCAACGAATAGTTTGCGTCCGTTCAAAACAAAGTGCTCGCCATCGGTCGTAGCGGACATCTTGATGGACTCTGGTACGAAGCGTGGATCCTCTTCAGAAAATGCCCAAGTCAAAATCGTTTTACCTTCGCACACGCTGGGTAGAATCTGTTCGCAAATCGCTTTGGGTGCGTGACGCGAAAGCGTAATCGCGGTAACTGCGGTGCTGTGCAAAGGAATCGGTGCGACAGCGCGCCCCACTTCTTGCAAAACTAGGCCCAAATACGCGAGTGGAAGTGCTTGTCCGCCATATTCTTCAGGTAGGCACATTCCAGGCCAGCCCATTTCGGCACATTTCGCCCACAACTCGGGCGGATAGCCAAGTGAATCGAGTTCCATTTTTCGCACAAGCGCAGTTGAGCATTCCCCATTGAGAAACTCCCTGGCGCTGCTGGCGACCATCTGTTCTTCTTCAGTTAGCAATACGTCCATGATTCTTTCCTGTAGCTGGTGCTATTTTGATTTTGCGCGACGTGAGGAAGGCAGCTCTAGGCCTCGCTTTGCCACTTGATCCCGCATAATCTGGACACTGCCATGATTAATGCCTGACTGAAATGCACCCATCGTGTTGTGCGCGAACACGCCTTTCTCAACGGCGTGGGGTGAGCCATTAAGAAGTGTCGCGTAGGGTCCTAGCATTTGTGTAATCGCTTCGGTGGTCCGTACGCCGTGCTCAGGCGACCATACTTTTTCTGCAGAGCCTTCATACGTAAAGTTGCCACCGTGCTCAACGATTGACATACTTCGCATGGTCATCAGGCGACAGATCTGCCCTTCGATCCACAGCTCCGCAACCTTGTCACGAATTGCCGGATTTTTTGCAGGTGAATAATCGCCAAACGAATTTGCTTTGATCCAGTTCACAATGTCTTCGTCGCGACGCACGGAGCGCAGGTAGCGCGAAGCTCCAACGCGGTCAAGATTTAATCCCATTGATCCAACCCGCCATCCTTGATTCTCACGCCCCAGCAAGCAAGACTCATGGATGCGGACGTTCTCAAAAAACACCTCATTGCTGCGCGCGTCGCCGTATGTTGTCCCGCGCGGCGCACGCGGGTTGTTTTGAATGGTCCAGAGAGGACGCACTGTTAATCCTGGCGTGTCCATCGGGAATAGAAAAATGGAAATGCCGTCATGTCGCGCAGCCTCAGGATCTGTGCGCGCCATCAAGTACATGTGCGTCGCTGTATGTGCTGCGGTGGTGTACATCTTTTGGCCATTTATGACGAAATGATCTCCATCACGTATGGCTCGGCATCGAAGTGCAGCGAGATCAGCGCCTGCGTGAGGCTCCGTAAAACCCAAAGCAAAGGTGTACTCCATCGCGATTAGTTTTGGTAGATAGTGACGCTTTTGCTCCTCTGTGCCCGCAGCCATAATGGCAGGCGCACCGCTTCCAGCTAAGCCGACTTGAATGCCTGCGCGCTGAAACTCCTCTTCGATAATGTTTTGACCAACGCGATCACCACCACCACCACCGTATTCTTTTGGGTAGCTATATCCCAGCCAGCCGCATTCGCCGATTTTTTTAAAGACTGCGCTCACGAGCGGTCCTTTTTTTCCGGGATGGCGCTCGCTCTTGCCGTTCTCGAGGGCCTCTTCATCTGCATCGAGTTCCGCGTAGACTTCGGCGGTCAAATGCGTGCGAATGAAATCAAGAACCTCTTTGCGCAGAGCGACTTGCTCGTTGGTATATCCAAAATCCACTGTGTGTCTCCCCAGAATCCTGTGCTGACTAATTTTGTTTGATTGCTAGTCATGAGCGCTTATTGTTCTTTTTAATTTAACGGCGCTTTGTTGGAATTTATCCTAGCATAAAGGTTCTCTCTAATCATCCTATTTCAAAGGGGTAGGGTAAATAGAGGTTGGTTTTCAAAATATGGACTTCGCTGGGTTCCGCAGCGCTAGCTTCAGGGTGCGATGCTAAGGTTAGTGTGCGACAAGACAAAAAATCTTTTTGATGGAGACGCAAAAATGAAAATACTTTTTTTTGATGACTTTAAGCTTGGTATTTTGAAAGGCGATCACGTGATTGATATTTCTGCGATCGTGGCGGGTATCCCCCATTTGGGACCCCACGATCTCATTAACGGTCTGATTGCGCAGTTTGACCAGTACCGTCCGAAGATTGAAGCGTTTGTGCGCAGCGCAACAGGTGTGCCAGTGGCTTCTGTCCGAATTCGACCACCGCTGCCTAAGCCTGGTCATATTGATTGCATGGCGGTTAATTACATGGAGGATGGCACGCGCACGGAGCCAGCCCCGATCAATGCATTTCAAAAAGCTCCAGGAGCGATTATTGGCCCTGGTGATGCGATGGTGTTGCCCGACGTCCCGGCGACGATCTTTGAGGGCGAGGCAGAGATCGCGCTTGTGATTGGAAAGCGTGCAACAAACGTCGCAGCTAAAGATGCAATGGATTATATATTTGGTTATGTGAACTTCATCGATGGATCCGCGCGAGGACTAGGTCCCGAAGGAAATATTTTTTTCAAGATGAAGTCTCGCGATACGTTTGCTCCGATCGGACCTTACATTGTTACGGCCGACGAAATTCCTGATCCCCAAAAGCTACAAATTCGTCTTTGGAATAACGGCAAGCTCATGCAGGATTTCAATACCGACGATATGGCGCACAATATCCCGCGTTGTATCGAATGGATCAGCTCTATTCACACACTCGAGCCAGGTGATCTCGTGGCGACTGGCACCAATCACCGTGGCCTCAATCCCTTTATGGATGGAGATATGATTGAACTGGAGACAGAAGGCTTGGGGCGGCTAAAAATTAATGTCCGAGATGATCTAAAACGTACGTGGGCGCGTCAGACACGTCTTGAAAGACAAGACGCTAAGCTACCCGGGGTGCACACTCCGCAGTTAAGCGGGAAGTACACCCCAGTTCCAAAGTAGGTGATACACGTTGCCCAACGCGTGGGGGTTAGCCCCATGCCTTCTGGGCGACTGCGCTACGGGCGGCGATGCGTCCGAAAGCAAAACACTCACCGATGTTGCCGGTGCCTTGATAGAGGTAGCTGAAAATTGAACCGAGTTCGCCCGCACTATATAAGCGAGGAATCGGGCTGCCGTCTGGACGAACAATTTCAGCGCGTGCATTACGGCGCGGCCCGCCTTGTGTGTTTAGCATTGATGGCGAAAGTTCGACGGCGTAGTAGGGACCGGCGCCAAACGGCTGGAACATCTTGGTGCGACCAAAGTCCGCGTCGGAACCCGCTGCGACCTGACTGTTCCAGCGCGCGGCTGTTTCATCCAAACTACCTTCGGGCAGCTCGAGTAGCTTTGCTAGTGCAGACAACGTAGGTGCGGTTTTGATCCAGCCTTTTGCCAACTCGGCCCTATTGTCTTTGCTCCAGGTGTATCCGCTCATAATTTGGGTCCAACCGTGGGTTGGCTTGCCATCGTAAATCGGACCGTCATTGATCATTGCTTGGTCAAAGATCATGTACATCGGGCACGGTGTGCGCAGTGCATACCACTTGCCATGGTGCTCAACCTTGCCATGTCTTGTTTTGTACTTTTCATCTGTAAAGCGTTTGCCATCGGGTCCGACCACCCCCATGCCGCCTGCAGGTTCGTGCGAAAAATGCAAGGCCATCATGGAAAATGTTGTGGGATAGTCCGGCACTTTAAGCGCCATGGATGGACCAGCAAAGTTATTCATGTGCCACAGATCTGCGCCAAGTTCCATCGCCATCCGTACACCATCACCTTCATTGAACGGGCTTCCTGAGGTGTAGCAATAAGGCACTCCAGTTAGATAATTACGAATCATCTCCTGGTTGTTTTCGAAGCCGCCGCAGGTTAGAACGACACCTTTACGTGCCTTGATGTTGATTGACTTACCTTTGTGATTCGCTACGACACCAATCACTTCCTGTGTAAGAGGATCTTGAATCAAACGTGTAGCGGGGCACTCGTATTTAACTTCGATAGGTCGTACACGAACGGCTTCAGCCAACATTTCCCATGTCTTTGAGTACCCGAGGATATCGCCATGGTGGAACTTATGAACGGAATCTGCACCTGGCAAGTCGGGGAACTCAATGCCGACCTGGTGTTGGTGTTCTTGTGGGTCTCCACCTATCGACGACAGCCATTCGTTGTTCTTGCACATCTCTTCGGCCCAGACTTTGACCATGTCTTGCGGGACGGTGTAGGGTCCACAGAGTGCATTCAAATACGTGGCCGCACCCTCGGGTGTCGACGTATTGAGATAGCCTTGCGCGGCAACGCGTGTGTTGCCGCCCTCTTGTCCCTCTGGAGCTTTGTCTAACAGAATAACGGAGGCGCCTGCTTCTACAGCGGTAATTGCTGTGGCGGCACCCGCACCACCAAAGCCGACGACGACGAGGTCTGCAGTCGCATCCCAAGTGATGTTTTGGGGATTAATTTGCTTCATGTTCTGATCCTGTTGTGGATTATCTGAGTGTTAAGCCAGCGTCGGTAAAGTATTTTTTGTACCACTCAATTTCAGCTGGAAATTTACCTTGTACGGACTTGCCATCTTCATAGGCATAGTCGAGATTATATTTGTCGAGTAATTTCTTAAATTCGGGCGTATCTGACACCTGCTTGAACGCAGCAGTTAGCTTTGCAGCGATCGGATCGGGTAAGCCCGCGGGAGCGATCACGATCATACCGTTTGGTGGGTTGGTTGGTGGGCAGCCAATATCTTTCATAACAGGAATGTCGGGGCGCTTTGGGTCGCGCGCATCGACGTGAAACGTAACAAGTTCGCGAAAAGTCCCCTGCTGCACGAGCGGTATGTGCGAACCAGAGCCTGCAATGAAGTCAACATGTTTACCCATCAGTGCGGTATTGGCTGCAGAGCCGCCCTTGGTCGGAACATGCTTAAAGGAAAGACCCTTGCAGCGCGCGAAGGATTCAACACCAATTTGTTGCTGAGTATTTGGACCACTTGACGCGTATGTCATCCCTGGGTGTTTCTTTGCATAGGCAACAAATTCGTCGACTGTCTTCCAAGGGGAGTCAGCGGGAACGACCAAGCCACCAATGTAAAAGGTGTATTGCATCAGCACACGGAAGTCTTTCGGTGTGTAAGCCAGCTTCATCAGAAGAGGGCGTACCGTGATCGAACCCGTTGAGGTGACCAACAACGAATACCCATCAGGCTTTTTGCTCGCGAGTAGTCCGTTGGCGACAGTGGCTCCGCCGCCACCTTTGTTTTCAACTGTAATAGGAACGCCTAGTATTTTTTCAGCGCCTTGTGCAAGAGCACGAGCGGTGACGTCGGTGGTTGCACCAGCAGCAAAGGCGACGTATAGAGTGATTGGCTTATCTGGGTATTGGGCTTGCGCTGCAACGGGTAGCGTCAACGAACTCAGGAGTGCTACGGCGCTGGAGGCTCTTTTTAAAAAGGATTTCATCTTCATATGTGTGCTCAGTTAAAAAATGAGAGTGGAGTATTAGGCGTTTTCATCAGCGCTTGCTACGAGAGCACTGCGCTTTTTTCGTATGCTAGGCATCACGGCAGTAATAAGAAGGACAAGGGAAACGAACAAAAATCCGGCGGCAATGGGACGTGTGACGAAGATCGACATGCTTCCGCCAGAAATGATGAGTGACTGACGTAATGAATCTTCGAGAATATTTGTCAATACAAAGGCAAGAATCAGTGGCGCAGGTTCATATTCAAACTTTCGCATCAAATAGCCAAGTACGCCAAAAAATAGCATCAGATATAAGTCCATTTCACTGCCATTGATGACATAGGCGCCAATCAATGCGATGAAGAGAATGAGCGGGAACAGCACCGCGTATTGAACTTTTAGCAGACGTACCCAAAGACCGATCAAGGGAAGATTAAGCACGAGAAGCATGAGATTGCCGACATACATGCTCGTCACCGTACCCCAGAACAGCTCGGGATTCTTCTCAATCATCATCGGTCCGGGTGTAATACCGTGGATAAGAAGCGCGCCAAGCAAAATTCCCATCACGGCATTGGCTGGAATCCCAAGCGTCAGTAGCGGAATAAAAGCAGCTTGCGCAGCTGCGTTATTAGCGGACTCCGGACCTGCCACGCCCTGTATGGCCCCGTGACCAAACGTTTCTGGGTGTTTGGAGAGGCGTTTCTCGACTCCGTAAGAGATGAATGACGCGAGTACTGCGCCGCCACCAGGCAAGATTCCCAGGAAAAACCCAGCAACTGAACCACGAGCAATCGGCATTGCTGAATCTTTCCAGTCTTGTTTACTTGGAAAAAGATTCTTGACCTGCTTGACTACGACGCTTTGCTTGATGGTTTGTTCGACATTGAGCAATATTTCGGAGACCCCAAACAATCCCATCGCGAGTGGTGCAATACCAATTCCGTCGATGAGATCCGGAATGTCGAAGGTGAAGCGAGGCATACCAGTCATCGTGTCAAGACCAACCATGCCGATCAGAATCCCGACACCCGCCATCATCAAGGACTTCACCATCGATTTTTGGGCGAGGTAGGTCAGAATGATTAAGCCCATAATCATCAGGGCGAAATATTCTGGTGGTCCAAACTTAAGTGCAATTGCGGCTAAGGGTGGCGCAAGTAGCATCAAGCCGATGATGCCAAGGGTGCCGGCGATAAAGGAACCAAAGGCGGCAATACCAAGCGCAGGCCCCGCCCGGCCCTTGAGCGCCATCTGGTGGCCGTCAAGCATTGTGACGACCGAGGCCGCCTCCCCGGGGATCCCTACAAGGATGGAGGTTGTAGATCCTCCATATTGGGCACCATAGTAGATGCCAGAGAGCATGATGATTGCGGTGACGGGCGAGATGCCAAACGTGACTGGCAAAAGAATAGACATTGCACCGACAGGGCCTAGACCGGGGAGTACGCCAATTAATGTTCCGATCAGTACGCCGATAAAACAGAACAGCAGGTTGTGCGGTTGAAATGCGACCGCTAGGCCAGTTAGGAGGTTGTCTGCGAAATCCATATGTGGGCGTCTCTCGTCAGAAACCGAAAATGCCCGCGGGCAGCGAGATGTTCATAAAGAACTTGAAGACCACATAGGTCGTTCCAATCGCAATCGACGGTACGAGCAAGCACAGTTTCCAACTCAGTCCTTCGAGCCAACGCATGATAATAATAAGTAGGGCGAGACTGCAAACAAAAAAGCCTAGGGTTTCAAAAGACACAATGAATAACGCGATTAAGACGGTAATGGCGACCGCGCGCTTCCATTTCACCCCCTTCCACAAATCGGCGACACGGACCGAGACATCCGCATCTGCGCGGTAGGACTGAATAATGATAAGCAAGGCCATGCAGGCCACGAAGGATCCCGCCACGAAGGTTAGAAAGCCAGAGCCTGGCTCTTGCATTGTGCCGAGTTCGAGGTCAAGCCCGCCGTATATTGCGGCGCAACCAAAGAGGAGCCAAAAAAGCCCGCCCGTTCTCTCGGCATTCATTGTGAGATGGTCTGCATGTTTGTCCCCTAATATGTAGCTAGCTCTATTCGATCTCGATCAATGAGCTAGTTCTTTTTCTTGTGGGCAATCCTAGGTCTAAGCGAACCGGTTGTCAATCAGGCACTTCCAAGGTTGGCGAGGTGGCTAAATCCTGTTTGATACACATATTGGAAGCGTGAGCGGCCTGCGTTGACATCATCTTGGCGCTGGCATTACTCTGAATCCAATGAATTGAAATTTCAAGTCGTTGCCACGACACACACTTATAAACAGGAGCAGACATGTCAGACTTGCCAAAGCGCGTACGTATCCTTGAAGAAGGCCCTCGCGAAGGGATGCAGATTGAGAAAGGTCCGATCCCCACGTCGCGCAAAATTGAATTGATCGATAGTCTGTCTGAAACAGGCCTTGAGCAAATTCAGGTCACATCATTCGTGAGCCCAGCTGCCGTTCCGCAGATGGCTGATGCGCCAGAGATCGTCGCAGGCTTCAAGCGTAAGCCTGGTGTACGTTACACAGGCCTGTGGCTCAATGACAAGGGACTTGAGCGCGCGATTGCGACGCAAAAACTTGATATCCGCGGTTCGCTATCTCTGACGGCGTCAGAAAAATTTCTGCTCCGTAACCAAAAGCGCACACTCGCACAAAACGTCGATGCGGTTCGTTCAATGATCGGAATGTTTAATCACTACAACGTACCTATCAATAGAGCTAGCATCATGGCTGTCTTTGGTTGCAACTTTGAAGGCGATATTCCAGTATCTCGCATATTGGATATGATTCAGACCTTCCATGACTTGGCGGATGAACATAAGTTCAAGCTCGAAGTCCTTTCCTTGGCTGACACGATGGCTTGGGCGACACCAGGTTCGATTCGCAAGGTCGTAGGTGCTGTACGCGACAAGTATCCTGATTTGCAATTATCGTTACACCTGCACGATACGCGTGGCATGGGGATTGCAAACGCCTATGCAGGCATGGAAATGGGTGTTGCAATTTTTGATGCGGCTGTTGCAGGCTTGGGCGGATGTCCCTTTGCATCGCATTCGGGTGCATCGGGTAACGTCTGCACTGAAGATCTCGTCTTTATGTGTCACGAGATGGGCATTGAAACAGGGATTGATCTAGAGAAACTGATCGAGTCTGCATTGCTTGCTGAGCAGGTAGTAGGCCATCCTTTGCCAGGGTCTGTCATGAAGGGCGGCTCACTCAATAAATTACGCGAGAAGGTCAAAGCATCCATGGCCGCAAACGCTTAAGCGAGGAAACCTATCATGACCGATATCACACGCGACCTCGGTCGCTTTGTCGCAGGTTTGAAGTTCGAGCATATTCCGAAAGATGCGCTGGAAGTTATCTATACAGGCTTCGCCGATTGCGTTGGTGTGATGTTAGCTGGTAGGGAAGAGCCGCCCACGCGCATATTGACTGAGGTGCTTGCACCACAGCCAGGTCCAGCGACGTTGGTGTTTGGTACACAAACTGCAAGTGCTCCGGATGCCGCATGGATCAATGGCGTTGCTGCACATGCGTTGGATTTCGATGACGTTGCGCTAAAAGGGCATCCAAGTACAGTGCTCGTTCCGGCAATTTTGGCTGAGGCGCAGGCTTTGGGTTCGTCGGGTCGCGATATGGTGGTTGCGTATGCGGCAGGATATGAGGTTTGGGCGGAGTTGGCGCGGCGTGATCCAGATCACTACCATACCAAGGGATGGCATCCTACTGGCATCCTCGGTGCGATTGGCTCGGCGGCTGCCTGTGCCTCATTGAACAAGTTAAATGCCGAGCAGTGCGCGATGGCCATTTCGATGGGGGCGTCGCAAAGCGCTGGGACGATGGCGAACTTTGGGACGATGACTAAGCCGTTTCATGCAGGGCGCTCTGCGCAATCAGGTGTCATGGCTGCTCGACTGGTGAAGGCTGGCTTCACCTCAGCGACAGATGCCCTTGAGCATCCGCAAGGCTTCTTGGCTGCTGTATCGCCAAGTGGTCGGTTCGACGCGACAAGCGCAGTTCAGGCAGGCAATCCTTGGAAACTTTCGATCAGCAAGCTGTCAGTCAAGAAGTATCCTTTATGTTTTTGTACACATCGTGCGCTGGATGGCATGCTGGATCTTGTCGCTGAACATGCCATCAGCGGTGATGAAATTGAATCTATTACTGCGATGACTAGTGTGCGTAACACCAAGGTGCTGCGTAATCACAGCCCGCAAACTGGTCTTGAAGCGAAGTTCAGTATGGAGTTTGCGATGGCATCCTGTGTTGTTGCTGGCCGCGCAGGCTTGACCGAATTGGTTGACGATTTTGTTGTGCGTAAAGACGTTCAGGACTTGATGAAAAAAGTCATGGTGTTGCCTGACGAAAAGGAACATCCGAACTTGCCGGGCTATTCGCCTTTTGATCTCGTGACCGTCAAATTAAAAGATGGAAAGACGATTGAGAGCCGTCAGGTTGTCGCTGTGCGCGGTGGCCCAGACTTGCCACTGAGTCGTGAGCAATTGTGGGCTAAGTTTGAGGACTGCGCCCGCGTGGGGCAGGTCGAGTTCTCATCGCGTCAACTGTTTGATGCCTTGATGTCTCTGGATCAAGTTGCACATGTCTCTGAATTGCCTGGTTTGGCGTCTAGAAAAAATTAAGTGTTGAATAAAAAAGCGGCCCGTATCTAAGACACGGGCCGCTTTTTTATTGATTGACGGCGTTTGGTTAGCCGACGTTCTTGCGTAACAACTCAATTGTGCGTTCGCGAGCTAATTTTGCTGAGGCTGCATCATAGGAGCCACGTTGATCGCAGTTAAAGCCGTGACCTGCCGGGTAGAAGAAGCTTTGCTCATTAGGGTAGGCAGCGGCCACAACTTTTGCCTGCTCGAGCGTGATCGAATGATCCGTTTCGCCGAAGTGAAACATAACGGGGCACTTTGGTGTTTCTTTGAGGAAGTTTGGAATCGCACCACCGTAATAGGGGGCTGAGCAGCTCAGGCCCGTAACGCGTCCCGCGGCGAGCCATGCAAGCACGCCGCCCCAGCAATAGCCTACGATTCCAGCCTTGCCCGCTGATTTACCGTACTCGAGTGCAGCTGCTACATCTAGCATTGCGTCGTCGAAGCTGATTTTCTTCATGATCTCGACGCCAGCAGCAATATCGGGCTGTGTGTAGCCCGCATCGTACTTGCGCTGACCGCGATCAAAAAATGCGGGCGCTATTGCCAGATAGCCATCTTGCGCATAGCCGTCGGTGACGGATTGAATATGGCTGTTCACACCAAAGATCTCTGGTGCGATCACAACTAGCCCACGAGGTTTGCCTGCTGGCTCAGCAACGTATGCGTCAAATTGGTGGCCATCAGAGGCCTTAAGTTGTACGAATTTACCCATTTGTATCTCCTGTTAGCGCGATGCTGCGGTATGGTGTTGCACGGATTATAGGCATAGTTCGACCTGTCCATCGCTAAAATCTTATCTTCAAAGCTGGTCAGGTCGCAAGTACAAGTTGTCCATCATAAATAAGCAAAGGTTCGATATGAAACACAGCGATGCAAATGTCTTGGCACCCTCCGGACGGCTGCGTGTCGGTCTATATCCTGGCAGTCCAACTTCATTTCTTGCCGCTCAGGGACAGATGCCGGACCGCGGTTTAGGTTTTGAGTTGGGGCAGGGATTTGCATCGTTTTTAGGTATTCCGTTTGAGCCTGTGTTATTTCCAACTAATGGTGAAATTCTTAGCGCAGTGCGGCAAGAATTGCTTGATCTCGTCTTGGTGAATGCGACGCCTGTACGTGCGCAATATCTCGCCTTGGCTGAGCCCCTCCTGTTTACAGATCAAACTTATCTTGTCGGTCCCAATTGTGCTGCGCGTAGTATGACCCAGATTGACACTCTCGGACTGAAGATCGGCGTGTCGGCAGGCAGCACGTCTGAGGCAACACTGCCGGGGCTACTGAAGCACGCCAGCGTGGTGCCGACACAGGGCCTCGATCAGGTTGTTCAGTTATTGCAAGAAGGTACGCTTGACGCGTTTGCCACGAACGCCACCGTGTTGTACGAACTGGCGGATCGTGTATCGGGGGCTACCCTCTTAGAGGGGGCGTGGGGCACTGAGTGCATCGCTCTGGGCATTCCCAAGAGACGGGAATCAGCATTAGAGGTATTACGTAATTTTAGTCAAGCCGCTCAAGTGAGCGGCTTGGTCGAACAAGCGATACGCCGCACAGGGATGCGCGGCGCTCGACTTTAGTTTTCGTATGCAGATTCGCCGTGCGAATTGATATCTAAACCTTCGCGTTCTTGATCTTCAGGCACACGGATTCCAAACAGCATGTCCGCAATCTTGAAGGCAATGTAGGCGACGACGGCAGACCAAACCAAGGTCACGAGTACACCTTGCGTTTGAATCCATAACTGACCAGGAATCGAATACTCGGCCGATGCCGCATTTGTGACGTAATCGAAAATCCCAGTGCCACCCAAGGATGGTGCTGCAAATACACCAGTCAGGATTGCGCCCAAGATTCCAGCAACGCCATGAATGCCGAAGACATCCAAGCTGTCGTCGGAGCCAAGCATGCGCTTGAGGCCACTAACACCCCATACGCAAGCAAAACCAGCAACTGCGCCAATTGCTAGCGCGCCCATTGGTCCAACAAAGCCTGCGGCGGGAGTAATACCAACTAAGCCGGCAACGCAACCTGATGCAGCACCGAGCATGGAAGGCTTACCTTTCAGAACCCACTCTGCACATGTCCAACCCAACACGGCTGCAGCAGTTGCTAGTAAGGTGTTTGCGAAGGCTAAGGCAGCGGTACCGTTTGCTTCGAGTGCTGAACCAGCGTTAAAGCCAAACCAACCAAACCACAACAGTGAGGCACCAACCATCACATGGACCATGTTGTGTGGTTTCATCGGCTCTTTACCAAAACCGATTCGCTTACCGATCACGAAAGAGCCAACTAAGCCTGCAATCGCTGCGTTGATGTGCACGACTGTGCCACCAGCAAAATCCAAGACACCTTTTTGGAACAACCAGCCAGCTTTAGCTGTGACGGCTTCAAGTGATGCTGCATCCTTGATATCGTCCGGACCAGGCCAAGCCCAAACCATATGCGCGATAGGCAGGTACGAGAAAGTAAACCAGATCACCATGAACACTAAGATGCCCGCAAACTTCGCACGCTCTGCGAAAGCGCCGACTATCAGGCAGCAGGTAATCGTAGCGAAGACACCTTGAAACGCCATGAAGATGAGTTCAGGAATAACGACGCCTTTACTAAAAGTAGCGGCAACCGATTCAGGTGTAAGTCCTTTGAGGAAGAGGCGATCAAACTTACCGATGAAGGCGTTGCCCTCGGTAAACGCAAGGCTATAGCCATAAATTGACCATAGAACGATGATTAATGAAAAGACCACCATACACTGAACCAAAACCGACAATACGTTTTTACTGCGCGTCAGGCCGCCGTAAAAAAGCGCGAGGCCTGGCAGAGTCATCAGCATGACGAGTGCCGTACAAATTAACATCCATGTGGTGTCACCCTTGTTTGGTTCGATTGCTGCTGCCACCGCTGTAAAGGGCAAGGTTGCTGCGGCTAGCAGGCCTGTCGCGAATAGTTTTTTAATAGTGTTAGACACGTTACACCTCTTGTTTAAAGTGCTGATGCGCCGGTTTCACCGGTGCGAATGCGGACCACATGTTCGATGGGCGAAACAAATATTTTCCCATCACCAATCTTGCCGGTGCGTGCCGATTTCTCGATAGCTTCAATCGCAGTATCAACTAAATCGTCAGCCACAGCGACCTCTAATTTGATCTTTGGTAGAAAGTCGACGGAATACTCAGCGCCACGGTAGAGTTCGGTATGACCTTTTTGCCGACCGAAACCTTTAACCTCCGTGACTGTTACGCCCGATACGCCGACGCCCGATAGTGCTGTTCGGACCTCGTCAAGTTTGAAGTTTTTTATGATTGCTGTGATGAGTTTCACATGTATCTCCCAGAGGAATTAAAACGTTTTGGTGAGCGAGATCAGGAAGCCCGCCTTGCCGAGATTTTGCGCATTAGGATTCACGTAAGCACCGGTTTTAGCGTTGGTGCCAACGTAGGCGACGGCGCCCGCAAATCCGCTACCGAAGTCTTTTGTCACGCCAAGCTTCCAATCTGCGTAGGAGTAGAGACTCGCGTTTGAAACACTGCCGTCCGCCACGCTTCCAGCGACTGCCTGATAGCCTACGTGTCCGTTCAAAGAAAGCCCCCAAACACCGGTGTCGTAATTGACGGTTAGATCTGTGTAGTTGGAGCCCGTGCTGTTCTGCGTGCCGAACAGGGGTGTGACGGCGTAAGAAAATTTCAAGTAACCGGTGATTGCATCGAAGGTAAAGTTCTGAGCGACATAGAGCTCGGTCGTATTTGGATTCGTTGCAAAGGCAGAGAGGTTTGATGTTGGATAGTAGTATTGGAGGACGCCGACATCAGCCGCAAAACCCTTTGACCATTCGTGTTTGAAACCTGCGTAGAAATCCATTTCGATGGGTGCAGAGGCATTGTTTCCAGCCGTCGATGCGGCGTCGGAGATCCAGCTGATTGAGGAGTTCCAGTTGCCAACGTAGAAGCCGCTTGAGTGCGCGTAGTCGAAACCGCCTTGGATCGCCGGTTGAAAGTTTGATTGCGAGATACCGCGATAACGGTAGTCATTTACAACGGTAACGTTGGCGGTTAAGGGCCCAGGCGCCGCGGGCTCTGGAGCAGCCGCAGGGGCTGTTTGGGCGAACGCAGCAGAACTCAGGCTGCAGGCTGCGATGATCGCAGCGGCAGATAGTGACGTGGCAGTACGTTTATACAGAGTAGTCATAGAGCCCCCAAGAGTTTGTTACAAAGACAAGGCCTGAGATGAGAACAAAGCAAATCTCATGCCAGCCCCTGAGGGACTAGATGCGGGAAAACTGAGAAGGGTTTGTGCGGCGCATCAGAACAATGCGTCAGAAGAGGGCGCAAGCCGCACCAATTTGGTGCGGCTTGGTTAAACTTAGTCTGCTGTCATTTTTGTGCGAACAATGACATCCTTCCACTTCGCTGTCTCGGCCTTAATAAATGCGGTGTACTCTTCGGGGGTGCTGCCCACCACGATAGTTGCTTGGTCAACGATACGTTTATTGACGTCAGGCATTGCTAAGACCTTCGCAACATCTTTGGAAACTTTGTCGACGATCGGTTTCGGGGTCCCCGTCGGAGCCATAAATCCGAACCATGCCGTGATTTCAAACCCCTTGAGTCCCGACTCAATCATCGTTGGTACCTTAGGTTGAGTAGACGAGCGGACATCGCTTGTGATTGCGAGGGCTTTTAACTTACCTGCATTCAAGTGGGGCAACAGAACAGGCGTGTTATGAATCAAAATATCGATTTGGCCGCCCAATCCGTCAGTTGTCATCTGCGCACTGGATTTGTAAGGTATCCCGACCAGCTCGATGCCAGCCACTAGATTCAGCAATTCCCCCGTCAAGTGTTGCGTTGTGCCAGGACCTGCGGTTCCGTAGCGAATTTTGCCAGGATTCTTTTTTGCTAGAGCAATTAAATCCTGAATGTTATTTGCTGGATGCGTTGGCAGGACGGTGATCCAGTTCGGTGTTTTTGTCGCAAGGCTAACTGCCACCAGATCCTTTTCAGGATTGAAGGACATTTTGGTTGGCATGAGACTCGGCGCAACTGCGATTGGTCCGATGGTGTTGTACAGAAATGTGTAGCCGTCCGGCGCAGCCTTGGCCACACGGTCGGCGCCAATGAGTCCGCCCGCGCCAACGATGTTTTCAACCACAACAGGCTGACCCCACAGTTCACTCAGCTTCTGGCTAATCAATCGAATCTGGCCGTCAGGCGCGCTACCAGGTGGCGCTGGAACAATCATTCGGACCGTTTTTTCTGGCCACTTGCTTTGGGCAGAGGCATTGTCAGCAGCGATCAGGCCGAAGCCAAGAACACTTGCTGCCATTGCGAGCGAAAAGCCGCGATTAAGAATATTTTTCATTTTGTCTCCATAAGTTCAGCAGAATTGACTGATAGTGAATTCTAAACGCCCATGGCGGGTCAAAGAACCGCTCGCTTTCCCTAGTGAGTGCGCATCGTCTCGATTTGGCCTACTGCTTCTCGCGATTAAGAATTTCTAGGTTGCTCTCACCAAGCTTTGGCGGCTTGCGACCCACTTGGCCCGGGGTGGAGGACAGCTTGATTGGTAATCCAAGCCCCTGATAGTCGGGACGGGCAATGAGCATATTCCGGGCGGCAGTGTGTGGCTGTTGCAGCGCTTCGGCGACATTATGGACGGGACCGGCCGGAATGCCGATTTCCATGAGACTCTTGCACAGCTCGGCGCGTGTGAAAGGTTTGAGCGCTTGGTCCATTTGCGCATGCAATGCTTCTCGGTTCTCAATGCGACTAGTATTGGTCTGGAAGCGCGAGTCCAAGGCTAGATCATCACGACCAATCCTTTTGCAGAACTTCACAAATTGCGCATCGTTGAGGATGCCCAGAAACATCTGCCCGTCGCCGACATCAAAGCGGTTGTAGGTGGGGATGTTTGGATGGGCGTTACCCCATAACCCAGGAGTTTGGCCTGACGCCATCCAATTCACCGCGTGTGGAATTAATAAACTAAGCGCAGTATCAAAGAGCGTTGCGTCGATACGTTGGCCATGGCCAATACGTGCGCGCGCCAGTAGCGCCATCGTGATACCAGCAAATGCGTTGTAGCCTGTGACGATATCAACAATTGGCATGCCAGTGCGCATAGGACCAGTGTGGGCATCGCCATTAATACTCATGAGACCGCACATGGCTTGTAGTACTGCGTCGTAGCCCGGAAGGCCGCCTAAAGGACCATCAGCGCCAAAACCTGAGATGCCACAATAAATGAGTTGGGGAAATTTTTTGGACAAAGAGTCCTCAAAACCAAGCCCCCATTTCTGCATCGTACCTGGCACAAAGTTTTCTATGAGCACATCGGCGTGCAACAAAAGTGCCTCAATTACAGCGCGATCATGGCTCTTGCTCAAATCGAGCTCTAGGCTGCGCTTGCCCCTATTCAAAGCCGAGAAGTATGCAGCCTGGCCCGGTTCCAAGAAAGGGGGACCTAAATGGCGGGTCTCATCCCCGAGGCGGGATTCGACCTTGATGACGTCGGCCCCATGATCCGCGAGCATCTGTGCACAAAGCGGTCCCGCGACAACACGTGATAGATCAAGCACGCGCACGCCCGCCAAGGATCCCGTTGCATTCGTCGTGTCTAACCATGCGTGAGGATTGATGGGGGCGCGCATGACAATTAGCCTCGGCTAGGAAGTTGAACGATCGCAGAGCCTAAGACTGAAAGCTCGTTATTCTGATTGTGCGCTTCTTGGGTAATGGCAACAAGGTGTTTGTCGCCCTCTTTGTATTTGCGAGTAACTTTTGCCTTAATGAACAACATATCTCCCGCCGGATTATGACGACGGATTTTGCAGTCTGCTTGTTTCAAGAAGCCGTCATCGCCCATCCAGTTGGTGAGCTGATGCATGAGCCAGGAACTGCGTTCCGGACCATAGTCATAAGCGCCGGGTGCACCTACCTCAAGTGCAAACTCCTCTTCCCAGTGCACGCGCTCAGGGACGTCTGGAACGCCAAAACGGTTTTTGATTCCAACACCAGGATGTGCGTCAATAAGTTGCCAGGCTAGCTTATTGGCGCGAATATAGAGACCTCCCCAACCTTGGGCATAGGCGATGAAGCCTGTGACCGTCATGGGGCCCTTAAATAAAATAGGGAGGTCCTCACCTTCGGCTACGTCTTCCCAAAAGCGTGGAGTAGCTCCACGAATTTCTTCATTTGCGTAAAGCTTGTAGGCCTCCTTAATTTCCTCATCCGAATAGGCGACATCCCCTTTCTCTGCAAGTGCCTTGTACTTTGTTCCTTTTTCGCGAGCATGGTCACGCTCGGTACGAAAGCACCAGCTATCGGCCTCAGCTAACTTGTCGCCTGTTTGGTTAAAGAAGTCAACGTGATAGATTTGTTGAACTGCTTTGCCAGCGAAACGCGTTTCATGTTCGATGCAATCTTTCAGATACGCTTCGGTGCTGATGACATCATTTCGCTGAGCATGCTTGTGCCATATCCAGTCAGAACCCGACCACATTGCGTGTACCCCGGGTAACCCACCAACATACCCCGAAACAATTCGGCTAGTAGAGTACAAAAAACTTGGAAGGGCGATGATGCCACCGTGCTTGGTTTTCGCTGCGTAGCTTGGGTCACACCAAAGCGGATTGTCATCGCCAATACCATGCGCATAGTGTCGAATGTTGTCGCGTGTTGCTTCGTAGCACCATGGTTCTGCCGTGGCGCCGATTTTGACACCAATCCGCCGACGTAGATCATCGAGACCTTCTTGTGTGATTTTCGGAAAGTTTCGTTGCCCGACCGGTGTTGATGACATGTGTATCTCCAAAGCTTTTAAAAATGATGAAGGAGTTAAGAGTTAAGTAGCCAGATTATTTACGGTGTAGATGAGGTAGCGATTTGCACAGCGTGTGCCTCGCGTAGTTTCTTTCGATGAACTTTGCCAGCAGGCGTTTTCGGTAGCTCCTGAACAAATTCAATTTGCCGTGGATATTCATGTTGACTTAGGCCAGCGCGCACGAGATCCTGAATTTCTTTAAGGAACGCTTCACTACCCGTCCGCGGGGAAACAATAAATGCCTTTACTGCTTGCCCACGCAAAGCGTCAGGAACGCCAATCGCTGCAGCTTCCTTTACATCGGGATGCTTGAGAATCGCGTCTTCAATCTCAACCGCGCTCATGGTCCAACCGGCAGAAATGATGACATCATCTGCGCGACCGCCGTGATAGAAATACCCATCAGCGTCGATGCGAGCGAGATCTTTCGTTGCCAACCATTGGCCCTTACGCCAAACCATAAGATCGCCTGACACGCCTGGCGGACAGGGATTACCTTGCGTGTCTTGTACTTGGACTTGAGCCCCGGGGATGGCTTTGCCAAGGGAACCATGCTTGACCGCGAAGTCCTTTGCACCTGGATAGCTAACAAGAATGACACCGATCTCTGTCGTCCCGTACATGCTGCAAACGCTTATGCCGAATGTCTGCTCAATGAATTCCTCCGTGGCGCTGTCGATTGGCTCACCAGTGAAAGACATTTTTTTTAACGCATAGCGATATTGGTGCGCGACACCTGAGTTTCTCATCATGCGATAGTGCGTCGCCGCAGCAGAAATATTCGTAAATTGATGGTCCTGTAGGCCGCGTAGTAAGACGCCCGCGTCAAACTTGCCTGCAAACGCGCCAACAGTTAAGCCTAACGCCATGGGAGCGAGTGTCCCGTGCCAGAGCCCATGCCCCCATGCTGGGGATGAGGGGCACATATAGCGGTCGCCAGGCCGTAATCCAGTACCGTAGAGCGCAGCTACCATTAAAGTCACAATTGACCGGTGTTTGTGACGAACGGCTTCGGGTAGTTCACGCGTGGTGCCCGATGTGTATTGGAAAATGGCGTAGTCTTCGGCGAGCGTGTCGATCTTGAACGATGTCGGGAACTGATCGAGGCTGGCTATAAAATGGCCGTCAGCCAAAATTGATCGACCACGCATGGACGCGTCAACGATATTAATTTTTTCGGCATTCGTAATTAATAGCGTTGGAGAACAGTCTTCAAGACGCAGACGCAAGCCGTCCGGACCGAAGAGGGTAAAGAGCGGGACGGCAATTGCTCCCGCTTTAATAATCCCAAAGATGCAAGCATAAAAAGCTAGAGAAGGCTCGAGCATGACCGCAACGCGGTCGCCTGCCTTTACACCGCGCGCTTGCAGTAAGTGCGCCATTTGTGATGAGCGGTGGGAAAGCTGTTGGTAGGAGATAACTTCGTCCGAACCGTCGGCACGCACAACAATCACCGCCGTTTGGTTCGATCCAGCGTGGCGATCTACACATTCGTGCGCAATATTTAGTTGCTGCCTGTTCCCATCAAAAAGTTCCCATAGTTTTTCGGAGGAGAAAAACGTTTGCGCATCGGCATAGGTTGTGTATTCAGTCAGGCGAGTCATATCTTGTCGCACGTGTGTGTAGCTTAAGTGCTGATCACTTTAGCGAGCTACTCCACTATTGTCAAATAAGAATGATAATTGTATTAGTACAATAAATTGATTATGATGTGAGTATGGATAAGCGAACATCAAAACATCCGTCTGCATCGGTAGGCGCCAAGACGCCAGTGCGTACTCGCGCGGTTCCTGCTGTGTCCCGCGCAATCGCCATTTTGCGTCTGCTGGGTAAAGCGAAAGCGCCGATGGGCGTTAATGCCATCGCTCAAGCGCTCGATCTAATACCGAGTACTTGCCTGCATATTCTGCGTACTCTCGTTCAAGAAAGACTCATTGCCGTCGACACTGAGACAAAGCGCTACCGTTTGGGGATGGGAATGCTCACCCTAGCCCGTAGTGCGCGAGAGGCGAATACATTCCCATCGACGGTTCAGGCAGGTCTTGATCGTCTCTCCTCGAAGTGGGGCGTCACGGCGATAGGCGTCGATGTCACGGATCAGGAGCAAATGGTTGTGGCGGCTCTATCGCGGTCAAATTTGCCATTCCGTCTTCATGTGGACGTAGGTAGTGTGTTCCCCGCGCTGCTGAGCGCAACAGGCCGACTCGTGGCAGCCTTTGGTGGGCAGCCAATGTCGGAACTCAAGCGTCGCTATCAGCAGCTCAGGTGGGATAAACCTTTGGATTTTGAGGCTTGGACTAAAGAGGTCGCACTGGCGCACAAACAACACTACAGCATTGATCGCAACACTTATATTGCAGGATTGCATATTGTCGCGGTCCCAGTGCTCGATGATACCGATCACATCACACACACAATAGTATGTGCGAGTCTGGTGGATCAGTTAACTAAACAGCAGCAGTTAAAGCTAGTCGCTGCCATGCAGCAAGAAGCTCGCTTGTTAGGCCGACCGAAGTTTGAATAAGGAAATAATATGAAGGCACCTGCCGTGTTTGATCCGGCCGAGCATGGATGGAAAGTCCTAAAAAGTCGGGGATTCTTTGCCGAAGTCGGACCTCTTTGGTCCAAGCGAATGGATGAAGCATGGGAATATGGTTTGCTAGTCGAGCCACGACATGAAAATGGCGTGGGCGTCGTGCACGGCGGTATGCTCGTCACCCTGCTCGATCAAGCCATTAGTATGGTTGCATGGGCAGCAAATGCGCAGCAACCCTGTACAACGATTCATCTTGATACGCATTTTGTTGCGCCAAGTGTGGCTGGCGACTTTATCGTTGCGCGCGGCGAGGTCGTACGAAAAACCGCATCACTGATTTTTTTGCGAGGCACTTTGTCGGTCGGCGATACGCAGGTCATGTATGGGCAGGGCATCATGAAGATCCTGCATAAAAAACAGACTGGCTAGCTTCGGTGTGGGCTCACGGTGCTTCTAATTGGCGCAGCAATGCTCGCAGTTTGCCGTAAGCGTCTTCCCTGGCTTCTGGGTTTGGGCCCGAATGAACCCCTTTCCCTGGCGAGACCCCATTGGGAATCTCCGGTCGAAACTGAACCTTTCCGACAGGGCTGTCAAAGCCATGGTAAGCCTCGTCGTAAACCCAGACGGTTGCGCCGACATTTTTGCCAAGTTCAATACAAGGTTCAGGCGCTGTCCAGTCATCCTTACCCGCCAAAAACATTGCTAGTGGAATATCGGTTCTATAGCCACGCTTGAGTTGCTCAGTACAACCGGGATAAAAAGCGATCCCTAGATCGATTAAACCCTTAGCTGGCTCGCCGCGTTGTGTACGCTCAATGGTTTGAAGCACAGCTGAGCCACCGTGCGACCAGCCGAGAACGACGGTCTTAAGGGGGCGTGATTGACTCTCACCAGACCATTTCTGCTCGCGCACCCATTTAGCAGTCTGTAACGCGTCCAGCCTTCGATGGCTGCTGTTAATTTTGCGTTCCGAAAATTTTTGCGTACAAATTTCGCGACGTCCGCGCGGCGAAAAACTGTCGGGAAATAGCGCGATCCAGCCTGCCTCGGTGATGAGTTTGGCCATGCCGGCGTGGCGGGCAGACAATTCAGATTCACGCGATTTGGCGCTGGACAACAAACCACCGCATCCGTGCAAAGCGATGACGACTCCTTTGGGCTCGGCCTGCGGTAGAAACATGTGAAGACTTGTCGGCCATTCAGTCTGTCCATAAGCAAGAGCGCTCATGGTGAACGTGACAGCTATGGCAATGAAGTGCTGAAACCTAAACATAGGCATTCCGTTATAGAGGGTACAACGACGAGCAATATGTTAGCGGGGTAAGTGGCCGAGCTGTCGAAGGATGCGGATGATGTCAGGACCGATGTGCTGATAGAAATGGAATAGACCAGAGCACAGATAATTTAAACCAGGCTCTCCGTCGCGCGCTTTAATCAGACGATTTTTGGGGCACTCGCCCCAGCACAGTTTCAGATAGTCACAATCTTGACATTGCTTTGGTAAGGAATTTCGCTTGCTCATGCCAAATTCTTTTTGTACGGCAGAGAATGCAAGGTCCCCGAGATGTGTGGAATGAATGTTTCCGATTCGATAGTCCTGATACACGAAGTGATCACAAGAGTAGACCTCACCATCGTGCTCGACTGCGAGGCCTTTGCCGCAAAACTCCGCCTGCGTACAGGTTTGCGCAGGCATCCCCGCGGCTTGGGCGATCGCAGTTTCAAAAAGATTCACATGAATACGTCCATAGTCTGTCGCGAGCCACTCATCCCAGACGCCGGCCAAAAACGTTCCGTAGTCGTCTGGGTCAACAGACCAAGTAGTGACAACTGACAGCGCATGCCCAGGCTTAGCGCGAGGCGTGTCTTGTAGCGGTGCATTCGATTTGTCTAGTTTCCCTGGGGCACTTTGCTTGAAACTAGTGGGCTCGACGGCCGGATTGAATTGCACACGCCAAGTCCCTAGCTCATCCACTAAGAAGCGATACACCTCTTTCGGGTGCTTCGCGTTGACACGATTCACAACACACAAGGCCGCGAAAGGAATCTCAGCCTCGCTAAGCATGCGTGCGGCGGTCATCACAAAATCAAAAGTGGACTTTCCGTTGCGCGTCTTGCGGTAGGTGTCATGAAGTTCGCGGGGACCATCAATCGATAAGCCAACGTGAAAATTATGTTCTTTCAGGAATGTGACCCAGGCATCATCGAGCGCAATACCATTAGTCTGTAAATCGTTCTCAACCCGCTGACCGGCTTTCGCATATTTTTTTTGTAAGGCGATAATTCTATGAAAGAAATCTAAGCCCATTAACGTGGGCTCACCACCCTGCCAGGAGAATACGACTTGCTCCCCCGTTTGACTTTCAATGTATTGGCGAATGTGTTGCTCAAGCGTCTGTTCATTCATTCGCGCATGCGCAGAATGATCGAGGAGGTCAGCTTTGTGTAGATAGAAGCAATAGTCGCAATCTATATTGCATTCTGCACCTGAGGGTTTGATCATCGCATGAAAGCGATAATGCCTGCCTTGGGGTAAGGGTGGAAGTTTTAGTTCAGGTGCCGACATGGATAGGCGACTATTTATTGATACGCGTGATTTTATTGCCCTGAACACCGACTCCTGCCATGAGCCCTTTTTGGCTAAAGACGAAGGCATAGATATCGTTTTGCAGGGTGGTCGTAGTGTGTGAAGCACCCATCCCCTGATCGATCACGACCACACTCGGACCGACTCCGACCTCGAATCCCTGCGTCACATTCAGCGCATTCAGTGCGCTTTCTTTCATAAAAAACATGGCGTAGCCATATTCCTGTACGCCAGCTTGAAAACCAAACGACGCTCCGCCGGTGTTGTAGAAGGCAGCTGCTTTGCCGTCACGCCAAAGTACGCCCTCCCCGTATTGGGCTCCAACCATCAGACCGGCCTTTTTGACGCTAGGGAAAACCAGTACTGCCGCAGCCCGCGCATTCAAGTCTTTCGCGATCTGATTTTGAGCAATTAGGGTATTTAAGGCGTTTTTTGATTCACGCTCAAGAGCCTCTCGTGACTCTGCGTACGTTGTCTGCGCAACACAAATAAGCAAGGTGCCAAGCAGTGTGTTCAGAAAATATTTGAGTGATTGAAAGTGGCGTGGCGCGAAAAACATGTAGTGCCTCAACTTTGACAGTGGAATCTTAAGATATTAGTATAAGTTGGGATCGATTGATGGGTACGCCATCCGTCGTAAGGCGCAAGTCCGTCTAATTACTCCAAACTAAATACAACAGGAGACATGATGTTGATAAAAACCGTTCTTGAGCGCACGTTAAGTGTCATCGCATGCATTGGCACAGTGGCTGCGCTGGCCTTGCCCAATACTGCAGCCTCGCAAGCAGCCTCCGCTGCAAACTTCCCAGACAAACCAGTGAAGCTCGTTGTGCCGTTTCCTGCTGGAGGGGCATCGGATATTTTGGCGCGTCTCGTTGGTAAAGAGTTATCTGAGCTTTGGAAGCAGACGGTGTTGATTGAGAATAAGCCAGGCGCAGCGGGTCACCTTGGTGGGCAGTACGTGGCATCGTCAAAGCCAGATGGCTACACCATGCTTGTTGCTGATCTAAGTATCTTGACCATGACACCAAGCTTGATGGATAAGATGACCTATAACCCTGCGAAGGAGCTGACCTCTGTTGCAATCATCGCTTATTCGCCACATATTTTAGTGGTCAAGAATCAGATGCCCGTTAAGACTTTCGACGAGTTTATTGCGTATGCGAAAGCTCAAAAAAATCCTGTCAGCATTGGTGTGACCCTGGGCACGTCTACCCATTTGGCTGGTGTTGTCTTGAGCAAGAGCCTTGGCTTTGAGTACAACTTTATCGGGTACAAAGGTGGCGCTCAAGTTGTGAGTGATTTGGCTGGTGGTCAGATCGATTCGACGTTAAATAGCTTTTTGGCTACCTATCCAATGGTTAAAGCAGGAAACTTCAGGTTAATCGCCGTGGCTAGCCCTAAGCGCTTTGGGCAGATCCCCGACACCATGACCATTGCTGAACGCTCACCAAACTTTGTTACGGGCTCGTTTCAAGGTGTAGTCACGGCAGCAGGTACACCACCAGAGGTCGTGGCCAAGATTAACGCAGACATCATGAAAGTCGTGGCGAAGCCTGAGGTGCAAAAGCGTTTCGCCGAGCTTGGCTCTGAAAGCGTTTCTTATAACCCTGCCGAAATGCAGAAATGGCTCGTGGATCAAACGGCATACTGGGGTAAAGTGATCAAAGACAACAACATAAAGCTTCAATAACATCATGCAACAAAGTAGCAAAAGAATCCTTACAACACACACTGGCAGTCTCCCGCGTCCGCTTGAGCTGGTGCAACTGTACGCGGACCGTGCCAACGGAGCTGAAGTAGATCCCGAAGCACTTGAGGCGCTCGGTCATCAGGCGATGCAAGCTGCTGTAGATCTTCAGCTCGCTAACGGTATTGATGTTGGTAACAATGGCGAGCAGCAGAGAGAAGGATTCTTTTTGTATGTGCAACGACGTATGTCCGGCTTTGGTGGGACCTGGAAGCGCTTTTCTCGCGGTGATGTTGAGCGCTATCCAGAATTTAAAAAAATGTTGGAACAGCAGTCTGGCGGCAAGGTCGCCGTCAGCAACTTCTTACCTCCTAGGGTGACTGGGGAGGTTCGCTATCTCGATCCTGACTTGGCGGCCTCAGAGGCCCGTGACTTCCGTGCCACGCTTAATGCGAGAAAGGAAAAGACATTTACAGAGGCATTCTTGACGGCGCCGTCCCCAGGCATCATTGCGTCAGCCTGCAAAAATGAGTATTACGACACAGAAGAGGCCTATCTCGCTGCCTTAGCTGAAGCGTTACGCCTGGAGTACGAGGCGATTGTTGATAATGGGTTTATTCTGCAGATTGATTGCCCAGACTTAGCATTAGAACGACATGTTTCATATCACGATGAGTCGGATGCTAAATTTTTAGGCTTTATTGAGCGCGTTGTTTCAGCTATCAATGTGGCATTGCGCAATATTCCGCAAGATCGTGTCCGCATGCATGTGTGCTGGGGAAACTATGAAGGACCGCATGACTGTGATGTGCCGCTGCGTAAAATATGGCCTGTCATCCGTCAGACGAAGGTAGGTGGTTTTGTACTGCCCTTTGCGAATGCACGACACGCTCACGAAATGAAGGTCTTGCGTGAACAGCCCTTACAAGACAACCAAGTAATCGTTGCGGGTGTCATTGATGTATTGACGAACTTTGTTGAGCATCCAGAGGTGATTGCTGAGCGTCTTGAGCGCGTTGCGGCAGATGTCGGGGATCCAACGCGAGTTTTAGCGGGA
>CAMCWG010000006.1 GCA_945882005.1 Bordetella parapertussis | reverse complement strand
ATCGCTGTGGGATCCGGCGGGATTTACGGTAAGGGTTACATGGCCGGCACCCAAAGCCAACTCGACTTTATCCCGGAACGCACGACCGATTTTATTTTTGCCGTCTTCGCAGAAGAATTTGGGTTGTACGGGGGCGTGACGCTATTGGTCCTGTACTTGGTTTTGATTGGCCGAGGTTTATCAATAGCCGTTGGCGCACCAACGCATGCGAGTCGTTTGCTCGCCGGGGCGCTGACGATGGTGCTTTTTATCTATGTGTTCGTAAATATTGGGATGGTGACGGGGATCTTACCCGTAGTGGGGGTGCCACTCCCATTCTTGAGCTATGGCGGTACAGCATTGCTCACGATCGGAATCGCTTGCGGTATTCTCATGAGCATTAGTAAATATCGTCCTCCGCAAGACGATACCCAGAACAGTTTTATTTAAGTACCTTGTCGCTTGTGAGTCCGAGCAGCAATTTTCGGATTGGTGCTGGTAATCCTTTACTGTCGAGCGAAGCTATTTTTATCCAATGCAGTGAAGACTTTGTACGGCTCTTTAGCACGGCTGGGCGGTGAGGTTCGGCCACGTGTACTAGCTGCGGCGCGATTGTTAAGCGGTAGTGGGTGAAGGCGTGTAAAAAAGCGGGAAGCCGCTCCGCCTTCAGAGGCTGTAGACCAAGAGAGGCGCAGACGTCGGTGCTGGGCGCCGTTGCATCAAATTCTGGCAGACTCCAAAGCCCACCCCAAATCCCTGACTGCGGTCTTTCTTCTAGCAGAACGTGACCGGCTTGATAGGCGATCAGCATTCCGACTTTACGCTCTGGCAGGACTTTGCGCGCACGTGCAGTCGGGAGTTCATCTGTTCGCCCCTCTCTGTGGGCAACACAATCCGATCTAATTGGACAGTCCTGACAGCGTGGTCCGCTGCGCGTGCAAAGGGTGGCGCCGAGATCCATTAAGCCCTGCGTGTAAGTAGCCATCGCACTGAGGTCGTTCTGACAGACGCGCGTAGACGGTAATTGTTCGCGTGCCACGGACCATAATTGTTGCTCCACCGCGCGAGTACTTGGGTCACCTTCGATTCCTGCATGTCGGGCGATTACCCGCTTTACATTGCCATCGAGGATCGCGGATCGCTCACCAAAGCAAAAGGCGGCGATGGCTGCGGCAGTCGACGGACCAATGCCCGGCAAGGTAACCAACTCGTCGGCTGTCTCTGGGAAATTTCCACCCCAGTCGTTGACGACGCGTTGCGCGCAGACATGCAGATTGCGCGCGCGTGCGTAATACCCGAGCCCTGCCCATTGGGCCATCACCTCAGGCGTTGTGGCTTGAGCCAGCTTCTTAACTGTCGGAAATTTCTTCAAGAAGCACGCGTAGTATTCAATGACAGCCGCAACTTGCGTTTGTTGCAGCATGATTTCCGATAGCCATACCCGATAGGGATCGCGTGTCTGTTGCCAAGGTAAGCCATGTCGACCGTGCAGGCGTTGCCAGGTAATCAGTCGTGGCGCAATCCGCATAATTGGTGCGTTTAAAAGCGCGTGTTGCGCTCGACGGACCAGCGCGCAGAGAGGGCGCCTAGGCAGGCAACCGATAACACGGCAAGTGTGAGCACGAGGATCGAAGGCAGTGCAAGAGCAAACTCGGCATCGTAGCTGCGCGCAAGGGAAGCCAGCGCGTCATTTAGCGGTATGAGCGCAATACGTGCTATCCCGATGCTGACCAGTGCGGCGAGTGTGCAGGTCAGCGCGCCAAGATATAAAAATGGTCGTCGCACAAACCCTTCGGTGGCCCCCACGAGTCGGGCGACGCCAATCTCTTCGCGTTGTGACAGTGCTTGCATGCGCACAGTGTTAAAAACCGTTGCCAGTACTACCAGCATGACACTGAGAGCGAGCAGCAAGAGGCCAACTTTGCCAAAACGCAACAAGGCCTCTAGGCGCTGCACCCACGCGCTATCTAGCTGGACGAGGTCCACGTTGGGCCAGGACCGCCATATGCGGGCTAACTCTTCTGCCCGTGCGGCGAGGTCCTCGCCTTGTGTGAAGGTTACAACCACGGCATCGGGTAGCGGATTGTTGGGAAGGACTTTGAGCGCTTGTTCCCAGGCTGGGTTTTCGCGCAGATCTTTTAGTGCACGGTCCTTTGGGATGATGCGCACGCCAGATATTTGATCGTGATGCTCGGAGCGAATGCGTTTGGCGAGTTGATCTGCCGCATTATTTGCCGCGTCAACCTTGAGGAAAATTGTAAGCTCGGGCGTGACAGATACTTGGCGCGCGACGGGCTCAACAGAGAGCAAAAGCGAGGCACCTAACAGTGGGAGTGCCAGCGCGAGTGCGATCACTAAAAGATTCGTGAGAGACGAGATCGGCTGGCCGATCAGTCGACGTAGTGTGACCGCGAGGGCATAACGGTGTTGACGCAGCAAGCTTTTCATTAGGTATCCTCGCCTAGTGACGGCTCGTGCCTTTCAAACGACTGATTTGAAACGGTATTTTTATTTTCGGACGTGCGCCTGTCGGCAGAATCTGCAAATCTGCCCGGATCAATTTTGAACGCTCGCGTGGCGTACTCAGCCATCAGGCCATCGTCGTGTGAGGCGATGAGCGTTGTGACGCCAACGCGATTGAAATCTTTGAAGACCGACATGATGCGCCGCGCTGTTTCGCGGTCCAGGCTGGCTGTCGGCTCATCTGCGATGAGAATGGCCGGCCGATTCACAATTGCCCGGGCAATTGCCAATCTTTGTTGCTCGCCACCTGAAAGTTCGATTGGCGGTGCGTTTTCTTTGGCCGATAACCCAACCTTTTCAAGTGCCGCCCGGGCGCGGGCGCGCGCGATATCCGTTGCTAAGCCAGTGACTGCAAGAGGTAACAAAACGTTATCGATCACGCTGCGATCGTATAAAAGGTGCGTGTCTTGCAAAATAACGCCAACAGCACGCCGCAAATAGGGACGCGCGCGCGGCGATAGGTTTTCCAAGCGCTGGCCATTGACCTGGATTGAACCCCGTGAGGGAGCTTCTAGGCCGCCGATTAATTTGAGGAGTGTGGACTTGCCCGCACCAGAAGGCCCAGCGACATACACAAATTCGCCAGCGGACACTTTGAAATTGATGTCAGCCAGGATGCTGCGTCCTTGGCCGTAAGATTTGAAAACGTGTTGGAATTCAATCATGGTTGAACCAAATAGAAGCCCCCATCATAACGCCCGGTAATGCACATCGGACAATTATGGGGTGTTAGCACCAAATTGGGGGGATGACTGCACTATTTTGGGAGATTGACTGCAAGGGATTTCCCCCATACATTGCGGACATGGGTAAGGCTACCATTGGTGCCTTGCACAAATTATTAACGCGACATTCCCTAGGTTTGTCGTCCCCTGTCGTGATCTGGAGATCGACTTATGAAATTTTTAAAACTTGCACTCGTTGGCGCCGCACTTGTTGCTGCTAACACCGCCGTTCAAGCTGGCCCAACTTTTGACGCCGTCAAGAAAAAAGGTTTTGTCCAATGCGGCACAAACACCGGTCTGGCTGGCTTCTCGGCTCCAGATAGCAAAGGCGTCTGGTCGGGCTTGGATATCGACTTGTGCCGTGCCTTCGCCGCCACAATGTTCGGTGATTCAACAAAATTCAAAGTCACACCATTGACAGCTCAGCAGCGCTTCACCGCGTTACAGTCTGGCGAGATCGACGTTTTGGTCCGTAACACGACACAAACGATGACACGCGACACATCGCTGGGTTTGATCGGTGTTGCGGTCAACTTCTATGACAGTCAGGGCATCATGGTTCGCAAGGACAGCGGCCTCAAGAGCGCCAAAGAGCTCAATGGCGCAACCATTTGCGTTCAACCTGGTACAACAACTGAACTGAACCTCGCTGACTGGTTCCGTGCAAACAAGCTGACCTTCAAGCCAGTTGTGATCGAAAAGCTTGACGAAGTCGTTCGTGCTTTCGTTTCGGGTCGTTGCGATGCGTACACAACCGATAAGTCGGGCTTGGCATCTTCGCGTTCGTCACTCGACAAACCTGATAACTACGTCATCTTGCCTGAAGACTTTTCGAAAGAGCCTCTCGGTCCTCTGGTCCGTCAGGGCGACGAGCAGTGGCTCAACGTTGTGCGTTGGAGCTTCAACGCCATGGTCGAAGCTGAAGAGTATGGCGTGACCCAGAAGAACGTCGACGAAATGCTCAAGAGCACCAACCCCAACATTCAGCGCATTCTTGGTGTCACACCAGGAATGGGTAAGAACTTGGGCGTGGACGAAAAGTGGGCCTACAACATCCTCAAGGCAGTCGGTAACTACGGCGAAAGCTTTGAGCGCAACATCGGTAAGAACACACCCTTGAAACTCGAGCGTGGTTTGAACCAGCAGTGGACGAAAGGCGGCATCATGTATGCCTGGCCAATTCGTTAATCACTGTTGACTTAAAGGGGCGACTGCACGGGCAAGTGTTCGTGCATCGCCCCAACTCATAATGAATCATAAAGATACTCCTCCAGCCCAGTCTCCTCGTCGGCGCCTGTCCTGGAATGACCCGGGCGTTCGCTCAGTCATCTATCAGATCCTTGCCGTTGCAATTGTTGGTGGCATCGGTTGGTACCTGGTGCACAACACCATGCACAACTTGTCGGTTCGTAACATTACGACCGGTTTTGGCTTTTTAAGTCGCGAGGCTGGTTTCGCGATTGGTGAAACGCCCATTAGCTATACGCCGGCGGATACTTATGCCCGAGCGATTACTGTTGGCCTGTTCAATACCCTGCGTGTCGCCCTGATCGGCATCGTTCTTGCCACGCTGCTCGGCACCATTATCGGTATTGCTCGTTTATCGAAGAACTGGTTAATCCGCAAAATTTCGAGTGTCTACGTCGAAGTCATGCGCAACATCCCTTTGTTGCTGCAATTGTTTTTTTGGTACGCAATTATTTCAGAGACGATGCCGGGACCGCGCAAAGCGTATCACCCGTTGCCTGGCGTGTTTGTTTCGAATCGTGGCATTCAGATGCCGACTGTTAACGGAGATGGATTGATCTGGTTGTTTGCGGGCATCCTGCTCGCGATTGCTGTGATTTTCGGTTTGAGTCGGTGGGCACGTCAGCGTCAAGCACGCACGGGTCAGATTTTCCCCATCATCCGTTGGGCGATAGGATTGCTCTTTATTTTTCCCGCGTTGGTCTGGTGGATCAGTGGTACGGACTTGGCGCTCGAGGTGCCAGAGCTCAAAGGTTTTAATTTTGTTGGTGGGATGACGTTCACACCCGAATTCGCAGCATTGTTGTTTGGTCTGGTGATCTACACCTCTGGTTTTATCGCTGAGGTCGTGCGTTCTGGTATCCAGTCTGTTGGACGCGGTCAATGGGAAGCTGCGGGTGCCTTGGGCTTGAAGAGCAGTTTGGTGCTACGTTTGGTTGTGTTGCCACAAGCCTTGCGCGTCATCATTCCCCCGATGACAAGCCAATACCTCAACATCACAAAAAATAGCTCTCTGGCGGTGGCGATCGGGTATCCCGATATTGTTTCGGTCATCAACACGACTCTGAATCAGACAGGCCAGGCGATCGAGGGGATCCTGATGATCATGGCTGCCTACCTTACGGTCAGCTTGTCTATTTCGGTGTTTATGAACTGGTACAACAAGCGCATAGCTTTGGTGGAAAGATAAGATGACAAGCCAAGCTAATGTTTCTCCTCCGAGCACCGAGTTGGCGCCGTCCTCACGTTTGTCGGCATGGAACTGGTTGCGTACGCAACTGTTTTCTTCCCCGTTCAACACACTGCTAACGATTCTGTCCGTCTGGTTGCTGTTCGCGACAGTGCCCGCGATGGTGGATTGGTTTTTGATCAGCTCAACTGCAACGGCCAAGACCTCTCAGGAGTGCCGCGAAGTGACGGGCGCCTGTTGGTCAATGATCATTGAAAAACATCGTCTGATCCTGTTTGGTGTCTATCCTTACGAGGAGCAGTGGCGTCCCTTATTGGCGACATTGATTCTCGTGGGTGTCATTATCCTGAGCGGTGTGCGCCGTTTCTGGAATATTTCTTTGCTCTTTATGTGGATCGTCGCGCTGTCGAGCGTTGCGGTCTTGATGTGGGGCGGCGTCTTTGGCCTGACCTATGTTGAGAACAGCCGTTGGGGTGGCTTGCCACTTACCCTGATCTTATCGACTTTCGGTATTGCGTTTGCATTTCCGTTGGGCGTGCTGTTGGCTTTGGGCCGTCGCTCAAAAATGCCAGCAATCAAAACACTCTGCGTGGTCTACATTGAGTTGATTCGCGGGGTCCCCCTTATCAGCCTGCTGTTTATGTCTGCTGTGATGTTGCCCTTGTTTCTGCCAGAGGGCGTGACGATTGATAAGTTGTTGCGCGCACAGGTTGCCATCATCTTGTTTGCAGCGGCCTACATGGCTGAGACTGTTCGCGGCGGCCTGCAGGCGATTCCCAAAGGGCAATTCGAAGGCGCTGATTCGTTAGGGCTGACCTATTGGCAACAAATGCGTTTGATCGTGTTGCCCCAAGCGCTGAAGATTGTGATCCCCCCGCTTGTTGGACTTTTTATCGCACTATTTAAAGACACTTCGCTCGTCGTGATCATCGGTATTTTTGATCTGACCCAAGCAGCGAAAGCTGCGTTGGTAGATCAGGCCTGGCGCGGGTTTAGCGTTGAGGTTTACATTTTTATCTCGGCTATTTACTTCCTGTTTTGCTATTCGATGTCTAAATATAGTCAGGCTTTGGAGAAGAGGCTGGCGACGGAGCATCAACGCTAACGGTGTGTTTGTGACGACCGGGCGCTAATTATTTCTGGAGATCGTGTATGGCTGACGCCATCATTAGCATGAAAGAAGTCAACAAGTGGTATGGCAAGTTCCACGTGTTGCGAAACATTAATTTGGACGTTGCACCTGGTGAGCGAATCGTGATTTGCGGCCCTTCCGGTTCGGGCAAGTCCACGCTGATTCGGTGCATCAATCGTCTGGAAGAGCATCAAAAAGGCCACATCATTGTTGAAGGCACCGAGATCACCAACGACATTCGCGATGTTGAAGCGATTCGCCGCGACGTAGGCATGGTGTTCCAACATTTCAACTTGTTCCCGCATTTAACCGTTCTCGAGAATCTGACTCTCGGACCGATCTGGGTGCTCAAAACGCCAAAGGCTGAGGCTGAGGCTAGGGCAATGAAATATCTCGAGCGTGTCCGCATCGCAGAGCAGGCAAGCAAATTCCCAGGCCAGCTGTCTGGTGGGCAGCAACAGCGAGTCGCGATTGCGCGTTCGTTGTGCATGGATCCTAAGGTCATGTTGTTTGACGAGCCCACCTCGGCTCTTGATCCCGAGATGGTCAAGGAGGTGCTTGACGTGATGGTTGGTTTGGCCGAAGACACTGGGATGACGATGTTGGTCGTGACCCATGAAATGGGTTTTGCGCGCAAAGTTGCCGACCGAGTGATCTTCATGGACCGCGGTGAGATCATCGAGCAGAACACGCCAGATGCTTTCTTCGATAACCCGCAGAATGAGCGTACGAAGCTATTCCTGAGTCAAATCCTGCACTAATTTTTTACACGGCGAACCCGATATGAATCAAGCTTTCCGTCTAGTACGCAGGGGCCTCGTGCTTTCTAGTCTTTCTTGTGCGATGCTGTTGGGCACGGGTGTGACCATAAGTGCTCAGGCTCAGGCTCAATGGCCGAGTAAGCCGATTCGTTTTGTCGTCCCTTATCCCCCCGGTGGACCACTCGATACGATTGCTCGGGTCTTGGCCGAGAAAGTCAAAGTCTCTCTCGGACAACCAGTGATCGTTGAGAATAAGCCCGGCGCAGGCGGCAACATTGGTGTGGATCTGGTGGCTAAGGCTCAGCCTGATGGTTACACGCTCGCGATGGGTGCTGTCGCTACGCATGCGATCAACCCCTGGTTATTTTCTAAGATTCCTTATGACGCAGTCAAGGATTTCGCTCCGGTGGCCTTGGTGGCGTCGGTGCCGAACGTTCTGGTTGTGAACAAGGAGTTTGCAAATAAGAACAATCTACGCACGATGGGTGATTTAGTCGCGTATGCCAAAGCGAACCCTGGTAAGTTGAACTACGGATCGGGGGGCTCGGGTAGCGCCGGCCATTTGGCGGGTGAATTGCTCGGCGTCCGTGCTCAAGTCAAGATGGTACATATTCCTTATCAAGGCGCTGCACCAGCCAAGCTCGCGTTGTTATCTGGGCAATCGGATTTCATGTTTGATAATCTTGCTTCAGCGGCGCCGCTTATCAAAGAAGGGAAAGTTGTTGCACTCGCTGTGACGACGACTGCACGCTCGGCTACGCTGCCTGATGTGCCTACGGTCGAGCAGGCGGGCCTCAAGCCGTTCGATATAGGCACTTGGTTTGGTGTATTTGCGACTGCGGGGACGCCTGCTCCGGTGCTTGCGAAACTGCACACAGCGTACACACAAGCTCTCGCCGACCCCGAGATCGCGAAGCGTCTGGCCGACATGGGTTCGAATGCAAAACCATTGAGTTCAGCGCAGTTCGCAGAGATGGTCAAGCAAGAGCTAGATAAATATAAAGATCTCGTGAAGCTATCTGGCGCGCAAGTGAACTAAGGCCTTTTGTGGGGTGAAGGCCTACAAACGAGTGGTATTACGCTTTGTTGCGCAGGGATGCTCCCGCCGTTGGTGAGAGCCGCCAAAAAGAAATTGAAGCGAGTGAGCAAAGCGTACCAATCACGAGAAAGCCAATGAGTACGTCCTGGGGGATTATCGTTTGCGCTCCTCGCAGAGACATGCAGATACTGACTGTCTCTGCAGCCACCCCAACACCTAGACTGATACCGAGTTGTTGACCCATCGCGGAGAAACTGCTCGCACGGCTCATGTCCGTTTGGCTGATATCGGCATATGCGAGCGTATTGACAGCGGTGAATTGCAACGATCTGAAAAAACCGCCGAGCAACAGGATTGCCATCATCAATAAGCCCGGCGTCTCTTGTGTGAAGCTTGCACAGATCATGAGGCTCAGCCCGGTAAAGATCGCGTTGAGCGTCAGCACCCTTCGGTAGCCCCAACGGTTAAGGATACGGGGCGCAGCCATTTTCATGGCCAAGGAGCCCACCGCGCCAGCAAACGTAATGAGTCCGGCCGCCAGCGCGCTCATGCCAAATCCAACTTGCAACAAAAGGGCCAGAAGGTAGGGCGTCGCACCGATACTGAAGCGACAAAGATTGCCTGCTAGTAAGGCGGTCCGGAAGGTCTGGATTTTTAGGAGTGATAGATTCAGGATAGGTTCTGCGTGCTTGCGCGCATGCATTGTGTACGCCCACCCTGCAAGTAAGCCCAGTGCCATCAGGAGGATACTCAGGCCCGGTGATGCCCCGGCATTGCCTAGCGTTTCGAAGCCGCTCACGAGGCAGGCCATACAAAGGGCGCTTAGGATAAAACCCCAAAAGTCGAGAGGATGACGCAAGCCATCCGAGGGGAGCTCTCGCACATGCTTCAACACCATCCAAATTCCTAAGCTTCCTATAGGAATATTAATGAGAAAAATCCAATGCCAAGTGGCGTACGTGACCAAGAAGCCGCCAAGTGGCGGGCCAGCCATCGGGCCGATGAGCGCGGGCATCGATAACAGCGCCATGGCCTTGATCAATTCGTGTTTTGGAATGGTCCGTAACAAGATGATGCGACCGACAGGGACCATCATGGCCCCGCCCAAGCCTTGCACAATACGGGAAATGACCAGTTGGGACAGTGTTTGTGACAGTGCGCAGGTCAGAGAACTAAGAGAAAACAGCATGATCGCGGCGATAAAGACTTTTCTCGCTCCATAGCGATCGGCGGCCCAACCACTAATTGGCACAAAGACGGCAGTTGAAATGAGATAGGAAGTGATCGCCAGGTTCATTTCGATTGGATTGGAGCCCAACTCGCGTGCCATGGCAGGCAAGGCAGTCGTGACGACCGTTGCGTCAAGCATTTGCATGAGCAGGGCGCAGCCGACGATAAATGGCAAAATTCTTCGGGATTTCTCGGGAAGCGCTTCAGGTTCGTCGAGATTAGGTAAATTGGGTTGCTGCATGGTGATGAGATGATCGCGTCTACAGTACACTAGACAACAGTCTAACCTTTCGCTGAACTTCCATGGCCGAGCAATACACTTCTGAAATTACGCAGTTTCTTAAATCCTATAAGTCCAGCCACCCTGACGTTGAGCAACGACAGCGAGATGGTCGGGCGCGTTTGTGGGACAAGGCCCAGGATCCGGAGCTGGCTGAGGGCTTTAAGCAGGCCCGCGTGCGTCAGAATCCTTACGTTTATCAGAACAACTAGGCTCAATGAATTCGGCTCAGGTTTCAGGTGAAAGCCTTGAGGCGCTCGTAGAGCCCTCTGTTGACACAACCCCCGATGTGGTGGATACCGTCGCACTTGCGCGGCTCTATGGTGAGCCGCTATTTGCTCTGCCGACGGATTTATACATCCCGCCTGACGCGCTCGAGGTTTTTCTTGAAACATTTCAAGGCCCGTTGGACTTGCTGCTTTACCTGATTCGTAAGCAAAACTTCAACGTGCTCGACATCCCGATGGCCGAAGTGACGCGGCAGTATTTGTCCTACGTCGATCAAATTCGTATGCACAACCTTGAGCTGGCGGCAGAATATTTGCTGATGGCTGCGATGCTGATCGAAATCAAAGCCAGAATGTTGTTGCCGGTCAAAAAGACCGAGTCGGGTCAAGAGCCAGAAGATCCACGCGCTGAACTGGTTCGTCGTTTGCTTGAGTACGAAAAGATGAAACTGGCGGCGCAACAGCTTGATGCCCTCCCGCAACTAGGAAGGGATTTTCAGCGGGCGCAAGCTTTTGCTGATTTGCGAATTGAGCGTGCGTTGCCTGATGTGAGTGTCGAAGACTTGCGCCAGGCCTGGATTGATATCCTTAAGCGCGCGAAACTCAACGCCCATCATCACATCACGCGCGAACAGTTATCCGTGCGTGATCACATGACACATATTCTGCGTCGCTTATCCGATGTACGGTTTATTGAGTTTGGACAGTTGTTCATGGAGCGTATTGCCGAGGGAGCCGCTGTCGCGGTTGTCGTCGTGCATTTTCTGGCTTTGCTTGAACTCTCTCGTGAGTCCTTGCTCGAAATTACGCAGGCTGAACCCTACGCGCCTATCTACGTGCGCTTGGCTTACACCAGCGCTGCCACCTAGGCCACGCGTCTCGCGTCTCCGGAGAATCTATTGAAAGTCGTACACACGATCGAAGAATTACGCGATCAGCTTAGAGGTCAATTACGTGTGTCGTTTGTTCCGACGATGGGCAATCTTCATGAAGGTCATCTGGCCTTGATGAAGCTGGCTCGCCAGCACGGCGACCCTGTTGTCGCGAGCATTTTTGTGAATCGTTTGCAGTTTGGACCGAATGAAGACTTTGATAGATACCCGCGGACATTGCGTGATGATATTGCCAAGTTAGAGCGTGATCGAAACGTCTATGTGTTGTTCGCGCCGAATGAGAGTGAGTTGTATCCCGAGCCACAAAACTATCGTGTGCAGCCACCGCAAGAGCTTGGCGATATTCTCGAAGGCGAATGCCGTCCCGGTTTTTTTGGTGGTGTCAGTACCGTAGTTCTTAAATTATTTTCCTGTGTGCAGCCTCGGGTGGCTGTGTTTGGAAAAAAAGATTACCAGCAGCTGATGGTAATCCGAAATATGTGTCGTCAGTTTCAGTTGCCTGTTGAAATTCTTGCGCATGAGACCGTTCGTGCCGAGGACGGGCTTGCGCTGTCGTCGCGTAACGTCTATCTGCAACCCACTGAACGCACTGAGGCGCCACAGCTGTTTGCACAACTACGTCTCATGCAGGCAAAGGTGCGTGCGGGTGCTGCAGATGCTGCCTTGCTTGAGCAAGAGGCGACAAACTACTTGCAGTCGCGTGGCTGGCTTGTTGATTACATCGCCATTCGCCGTCGCCGTGACCTCCACAGGCCGTCACATGCGGAGATGCTAGCAGGTGAGCCGCTCGTGGTGCTGGCGGCTGCCAAGCTTGGTGCGACACGCTTGATTGACAATCTAGAGCTCTAGGCACTGTCAATACGTACCTAGGGTTATTCCGCCTGTCAGATTTGACAGCTGTTCGATTCTATCTTGCTATGCCAGACTGCTCTTCGTCATGAAACGGAGGGGCGGCATGAAGCATGTTGACGAAACGAACGGGGCGGGTTGGAAAGCGCTGACAGCGCGAGAGCGCGACGTCATTCATCCGGTTGCTGAAGGCAAATCAAACAAGCTAATTGCAATCGAGCTTGGTATTTCGATGCGGACCGTTGAAGCACACCGAGCACGAATCTTCTATAAGATGGGTGTACGTAATGCGGTGCAACTGGCTCGGCACGTTTGCACGCAGCCCGAGCTCAGTGGCGACGCACCGAACATTCAGGAGCAGTTCGGTGAGGTTTGATTGTTCAATTCGTTAATGGGATCAAGGTCCGGCTGACGCGTCAGTGTATAGGTCAGATTGGGCATATCACCGTTTATTGAAATCAAACGCAATACGTTCGTGCTGGTCATTGCAAGCTCCGCACGGACATTACCTTGACCATTAAGCAAAACGATACGCGGTACAGCCTGTGGAGTCGCGCGCCAGCAACCTTGGTCTGCAAGTTGTGAGGTCTTATTGTTTTGTCCTAAGTAGGCTGCACGGGCACGCCAACGACCATTTGGGGAAATCGTAATGGTCACACGCTGCGCGACACATTTCATTTCAGGATGGAAACACGGGAGCGTGCCAGCAAACGTTTGAGGTTCTGGGATGAGTTCACCCCGCAACGTATCGGTCGCAGCGGGCGCAGAGATGTTCGTACTTGCAGGGTTCCCAACTGCGTTTGCTGTTGGGTTGACACCTGCTTGCTGTTGGTTAGGTGCTGAAGCGTTCAAGCCGATCTGAATTTGGTTCGGCGGGCGCACGGCCTGCGTGGCGTAGGCAGCCTCAGCTTGCGCCTGAGCGTCTGTTGCCGAGCTGGCGGCAGGCAGGTTGTAGTACCCGGGCTGCTGCATTTGAGCACAGGCCGATAACAGTAGTGCGCTGACCAGAATGGCTCCACGACTTAGTTGTTTAACGCGGGTCTGGATAGGCTTTTTTTGTCCGTGCATGATTTACTTCCTGAGTCGAGGGCATAACTGAAGTGATCTTTGCATTCTACGCATTTGCCCGATTCCCTGCAGACAAATCTGGCTAGATTGCGCATGTTCATTGAGATTCTGTGTTGTCTGGCACTGGGTGCGGCTGCTGGGCTATCTGCGGCCGTGTTGCTCATTTCGATTGTGCGGCAAATTTTTAGGCGCTATTGGCTTGTTTGGGGGCTGATGGAGCCAGGGGACGAACCGCCCAAGATTGGCCATGCACTGGCGCGCAGGCTTGATTGTCAACTGCGTGTGTCCGGTGCGTTTTGCGGAGTAGCGATCGTTGGGTCAAGCGTGTGGACGATCCCTGAGGGCGTCGAGCTGTTCTGGTCGTGCTCTATCTTCTGCGCGCTGCTGTTGATCCAGGCTCGCATCGATGCGCAAACTGGGATGCTGCCCGACCGCTTGACGCTACCCATGCTCTGGCTTGGTTTGTTATTTAGCCTGTCTGGGGGCTGGACATCGCTTGAACACTCGGTGGCGGGGGCGGCCGCGGGCTATATTGTCATGTGGCTGTTAGTCACCGTTTTTCGCTGGGTTACAGGTCGGGAGGCAATCGGGCGTGGTGACTTTAAACTATCAGCCGCGATCGGCGCATGGCTTGGGATTTGGGCGCTCCCGAACGTTTGGTTAGCTGCCTCGCTTTGGATATGTCTGACCGCTGGGTTGGATCATGTGCGCAGAAGGAAAGAGTTTCGGGCCCCCAGACCGTTCGGCCCTGGACTAGCGCTCGGCGGTATTCTCGTGATGTTGTCGCAGGTAAATTGAAGGGGTAATGGGGAGTTCAAGGGTGTTTAAGCTTGGTCTGACTGGTGGGATTGGTTCTGGCAAGACGTACGTTGCTAATTTATTGGCCGGCTGGGGCGCGAGCGTGATCGACACGGATCAGATCGCACATGCGCTGACAGCGCCTGAGGGCTTGGCAATCGCACCGATTCGAGAGGCGTTTGGAGCGGACTTGATTGGGCCAGACGGTGCGCTTGATCGCACGAGGATGCGCGAACTCGTGTTTGCCACGCCGGCTAAACGCACTGCACTAGAGAGTATTTTGCACCCCCTCATTGCTCAGGAAGTCTTTGCTCAAGCGCAGGCAGCAACAGGTCTTTATGCTGTGTTTGTTGTACCGCTATTGGTCGAGTCTGGCCGCTGGCGGGACCGCATCGACCGCCTGTGCGTGGTCGATTGCGAGGAGACAACACAGATCGAGCGCGTTCAGGCGCGTTCGGGAATTCCGATCGATACGATCCGTCGCATTCTTGCAGCGCAGGCGACCCGGGCGCAACGATTGGCTGTGGCGGATGACATAATTGTCAATTCGGCAAATACAACGCTAGAAGAACTTGAAAAACAAGTGTTGGTCCTGCACGAGGGGTGGTGTAACCTATCGTTATCTGGATAAGTGTGCTCATTTTTGGTGCATCCCCCGCCTTTTGCGATGAATATCTGTGATTCTTTTTGAATATCCTTTTAACGAGCGAATCCGTGCGCTCATGCGTCTGGAGTCCTTGCTTGACCGGATGATATTTTTTGCCCAGCCCGGTGATGCACGACACCACCAAGTGGCATTAGCCGCTTTATTTGATCTGTTGGATGCAACCGAGCGAACCGACGTGAAAGGCACTGTGCTGCAAGATTTAGAGCGCCAGCGCAATGTGCTCTCTTCGCTTAAAGATCATCCGAGCGTAGATGAAAAAACTTTAGAGAAAATGCTAGCCGAGCTCGAGCGGGTCACGACTAATCTGAACGCGGCAGGGAAAACCGGGCAAGAACTTCGCGCGAATGAATGGTTAAGCAGTTTGCGCGGTCGGCTTGCTGTGCCTGGTGGCGGAACACAAGTGGATATGCCGTCTTTTCATGCTTGGCAATACCGCAGTGAAGCGGAACGCTGTAACGATTTACAGCGTTGGATGTCAACGCTGATGCCGTTGCATGCTGGAATTGCAATGGTGATGAGACTGTTGCGCGAAACAGGTCAGGCGACGGATGCTGTCGCACCCAAGGGTGCGTTTCAACAAATGCTTGCGGGTAAAACGTATCAGCTGTTACGCGTATGGGTTGATGAGTCTTTGGGTGTTTTTCCTGAAATCAGCGCCAACAAATATATGGTCTGGATTCGCTATTCTGCACAGGATGGCGAGCATCGACCCCATGCGGTGACGCATGACGTCAACTTCAAAATGACTCTTTGTGCCCTTTAGGGCCAGTTGGAATCCCTATGTCTGAGCCTGTGCCTTCCAGGTCCGCCCGTCGGTTGCCGTGGGGTTGGATTGTTATCGTGTTGGCATTGCTAGCAGGTGGCGTGTATTGGTGGTCAAGTGATGCCACCAAGCCTGCTGCGCCCAAGGGTCCGCCAGGTGGGATGACGCCCATGGTGCCCGTACGCGTGCAAGCAGCGGTCTCTGAAAGCCTGGATATTTATCTGCGTGGCCTCGGTACGGTGACTGCATTTAACACCGTGACTGTGCGCAGCCGTGTTCAAGGCGAGTTGGTGCAGGTCTTGTTCAAAGAGGGGGACAACGTTAAGGCCGGCGACGTGCTGGCGCGTATTGATCCGCGACCATTCGAAGTTGCCTTGGATCAAGCGTTGGGTGCACAGCAACAAAATGAAGCCCAGTATGAAAATGCCAAACGCGATTTGCAGCGCTACCAAACCTTGCGTAAACAAGATTCGATCGCTCCACAGTTACTTGATACGCAGGCAGCGCTCGTGCGTAAATTTGAAGGTCTGATTAAAAGTGATCAGGCACCGGTCGACAATGCACGCTTGCAATTAAGCTATACCACCATCACCGCTCCGATCGCGGGCAGGCTCGGATTGCGCCGTGTTGATGCTGGCAACTTAGTCAACGCTAACGATCCAGCTGGCGTCGTCGTCATCACACAAACGCAGCCTATCGCGGTGATGTTCACCTTACCCGAAAACGATTTGCCTGCTGTGCGTGAGCCAATGCTTGCTGGGCAGTCACTTGCGGTCGATGCATACGATCGTGCAAATATGAACCGACTGGCCCAAGGCAAGCTGCTGTCGCTTGATAACCAAATTGATATTGCTACGGGAACCGTCAAGCTCAAAGCGGAATTCGCTAATCAGACGGATGCGCTCTTTCCTAATCAGTTCGTTAATGTTCGGATGAAGGTGCGTACAGTACAAAACGCGCTCACCATCCCAGCGGCCTCTGTGCAGCAGGGTAATCGTGGCGCGTTTGTGTACGTTGTTGAAGCGGACGATACCGCTTCCGTGAAGCCCGTGAAGATCGGCGATCGTAGTGGTGAGCGAGTGGTGGTGCTGGAAGGTATCAAGGTCGGCGACCGTGTGGTGCTTGAGGGCACAGACAGGCTTCGCGCCGGCGCCAAAGTGCGTGTCATTGGCGCGACCGGTGAACCCGGTGATCAGACCAACAGCACTCGACGTCCTGCTGGTGCGCCGGGGTCTGCTCGGCCGTGAATCTTTCACGCCCATTTATTCTTCGGCCAGTTGCCACCACACTGGCAATGATCGCACTGCTTCTGTCGGGTTTAATTGCCTATCGGTGGTTGCCCGTCTCATCCTTGCCTGAAGTAGATTATCCAACGATCCAGGCAACAACGTTTTATCCGGGGGCGAGCCCGGAGGTGATGGCAGCACTCGTGACCTCGCCGCTTGAACGTCAGTTCGGGCAAATGCCCGGCTTGCGCCAAATGACCTCCAGTAGCTCTGCTGGGGCGTCGATCATCACACTGCAATTTGCGCTTTCTTTGCGTTTGGATGTCGCCGAGCAACAAGTCCAGGCAGCTATTAATGCGGCAAGCAACTTGTTGCCGCGTGACTTGCCTGTGCCGCCGATCTATAACAAAGTTAATCCAGCTGACGCACCTGTCATTACGCTTGCGATTACATCGCCCACGGTACCACTGCCACAGGTTCGCGATTTAGTTGATACGCGCATGGCACAAAAAATATCACAGGTAGCTGGTGTCGGTTTGGTCAGTGTGGCGGGGGGTCAGCGACCGGCGATGCGCATACAAGCCAATCCCCAATCGCTAGCAGCCTATGGACTAACGCTTGCGGACGTGCGCACTGCTGTGGTCGGGGCCAACGTTAATCAACCCAAGGGCACGCTAGATGGGCCGGTGCGATCGACGACAATCAACGCGAACGATCAGTTAAAGAATCCGAGCGAATACAGAGATTTGGTTGTGACCTATAGAAACGACGCGCCCCTGCGGGTGTCGGATGTCGCAACGGTCCTGATGGAGGCAGAGGACGCACGACTCGCAGCCTGGGCCGATACACAACCTGCGATTCTTCTTAACGTGCAACGCCAGCCCGGCGCGAACGTGATTGACGTGGTCAATCGCATCCAGGCGTTGTTGCCTCAGTTGCGAACTGCTCTGCCCGCAAACCTAGATGTCACGGTGATGTCTGATCGTACCCAAACAATTCGCGCCTCCGTACGAGATGTGCAGGTCGAGATGTTTATCGCTATCGGCTTGGTGGTGCTCGTGACCTTTGTCTTCTTGCGTACATTGACTGCAACGTTGATTCCTAGTGTTGTGGTGCCTCTTTCATTAGTTGGTACTTTTGGCATTATGTATTTGGCGGGATTCAGTATTAACAATCTAACCCTGATGGCTTTGACGATTGCGACCGGGTTTGTTGTGGATGATGCGATCGTTATGATCGAAAATATTGCCCGTTACCTAGAGCGTGGTGACACACCCATGCAGGCGGCTCTGAAGGGTGCCTCGCAAATTGGCTTTACCTTGGTGTCACTCACCCTATCGTTAATTGCGGTGCTGATCCCTTTGCTCTTTATGACCGAAGTGGTTGGTCGTTTATTTAGAGAGTTTGCGGTCACTCTTGCCGTTGCAATATTGCTGTCCTTACTCATCTCGCTGACCTTGACCCCGATGATGTGTGCACGCTTGTTACGTGCTGGCGATCATGATCGTGCCGGGTGGCTGGCGCGCAATGTTCAGCAAAAAATCGATGGGATGATCGCGCTGTATGGTGTGGCGTTGCGCTGGGTACTGGCACGCCAAGGCTTAACGCTGTTCGTGGCCCTCGGCACCTTCGTGCTCACTGCGTTGTTGTATGTTGGGATCCCCAAGGGCTTTTTTCCCCTCCAGGATACTGGCTTGATCCAGATTGTGACCCAAGCGCCGCAGAATCTGGCATTTTCTGCGATGGCTGAACGACAGCAGGCTGCGGTGAAGACGATTTTGCAAGATCCTGACGTCAGCAGTGTGGCCTCATTTATTGGTATTGATGGTGTCAATGAGACCGTTAATACCGGGCGGATACAGGTTGCTTTAAAACCCCACAGCCAGCGACGTACGGATATTTCTGAAGTACTGCGTCGACTGCAGACCGACCTTGAGATGGTGGCGGGTTTACAGTTTTATTTGCAACCGGTTCAAGACTTAACAGTCGAGGATCGTGTGAGTCGCACGCAATATCAACTGACGCTTGAAAGTGCGGACCCTGGGCTGTTGAGTATGTGGGTTCCAAAGTTGGTGGATGTGTTGCGCACCAAGCCTGAACTTGCGGATGTGATTGATGACATGCAAGAGGAGGGGCTCAACACCTTCATCGATATTGATCGCGATGCGGCAGCACGGCTTGGTGTTTCTGCTGCTGCGATTGACGATGCCTTGTATGACGCGTTTGGACAGCGTCAGATTTCAACGGTCTTTACCCAGTCGAATCAGTATCGCGTTGTGATTGAAGTCCCGGAGCAGTTTCGTCGCGACCCGTCGTCGCTCTCAAGCGTTTACGTAAAAAGCACGACAGGTAAGCCGATTGCCTTGACAAGCGTTGTGAAGGTGACTGAGGGGCGGTCGCCACTTGTAATTAGTCGTCTTGATCAGTTTCCGTCTGTCACGATATCGTTTAACTTGAAACCGGGAGCGTCCCTGTCTAGTGCCGTGGACTCGGTCACCCAGGCCACAAAAGAGATCGGTTTGCCGCTTAGCGTGCAGTCACGCTTCCAAGGCGCTGCACGTGCCTATGAGGCTTCCTTGTCTAGTACGCTGTTTTTAAGTTTAGCTGCTGTGATTACGATGTACATCGTGCTTGGTGTGTTGTACGAAAGTTTTATTCATCCAGTCACGATTCTTTCAACCCTGCCCTCGGCGGCGATTGGTGCCTTGCTCGCTTTGCAGTTGTCGGGGCGAGATCTGGATATGATCGGTATCATCGGTATTATTCTGTTGATTGGTATCGTCAAGAAGAATGCCATCATGATGATTGACTTCGCACTTGAGGCGGAGCGCAAACTCAAGCTCCCGGCACGCGAGGCCATTGAGCAGGCGGCGATTTTGCGCTTCCGTCCTATTCTGATGACTACACTCGCCGCGTTGTTTGGTGCGGTCCCTTTGATGTTGTCGAGCGGCACTGGTGCTGAGTTACGCCAGCCGCTCGGCTTGGTCATGGTGGGTGGACTTATCGTGAGTCAGGTGTTGACGTTGTTTACAACGCCCGTGATTTATCTCTTCTTCGATCGTCTGCGCACGCAGCGCAAGTCCGTCCCCATCAGGGGGGCTGAGTAATGAGTCTATCTGGGCCATTCATCGTGCGTCCTGTGGCCACGACGTTGATCTGGCTCGGTGTGGTTTTAGCGGGATGGCTGGCGCATAGTCTGTTGCCCATCGCGCCACTTCCGCAAATTGAACTACCATCGATTTCGGTCAGCGCAAGCATTCCCGGAGCGAGTCCGGAGGTGATGGCCGCAACGGTTGCGACGCCGCTTGAGCGCTCCCTAGGAACCATTGCGGGCTTAACCGAGATGACCTCGCGCAGTACGACAGGTCAGACGCGCATCACTTTGCAATTTGATTTGAGTCGCGACATTAGTCGTGCCGCAACCGATGTACAAGGGGCGATTAACGCGGCGCGCGCCATGATGCCCAGTGGGTTGCGCAACAATCCTTCTTATAAGAAAGCGAATCCGTCTGCGGCGCCCATTATGACGCTGGCGTTGACGTCGGCAACCTTGTCGCAAGGTCAGTTGTATGACATCGCTTCGACTACCGTGCAGCAAAAGTTATCACAGGTGCAAGGCGTGGGAGAGGTTCAGATTGGTGGCAGCTCGCTACCCGCTGTCAGAATCGATCTCGATCCAGAAAAACTGACGCAATATGGCGTGCCGCTCGAGGCTGTGCGCACCGCTATTGCAGCGGCAAACTCTACACGACCCAAAGGTTTTCTGGAGAACGATACGTTGCGCTGGCAGATCGTTGCCAACGATCAGCTTTGGAAGGCTGCGGACTATCGCCCCTTGATCGTTGCCTGGCGCAACGGTGCGGCTGTGCGCTTATCTGATGTGGCACAGATTGAGGACTCTGTTGAAGACACCTTCAACATTGGGTATTTCAATACGCAGCAGGCGATCTTGGTCCTTGTGCGCAGTGAGGCGAAGGCCAATATTATTGAGACGGTTGATCAGATTCGCGCAGATTTACCTATTTTGCGGGCGATGTTACCTGCCGATGTGACGCTCAATGTGGCGCAAGATCGCACGCCGTCAATTCGGGCGTCGGTGCGCGAGGCTGAGCACACGCTGGTTATCGCTATTGGGCTTGTGATGCTGGTTGTATTGTTATTTTTGCGTAACTGGCGAGCTGCCCTGATCCCGACGGTGGCTGTACCGGTATCGCTGATAGGCACGTTTGGCGTGATGTATTTGGTAGGCTACTCGTTAAATACGATGTCCTTGATGGCACTGATTGTCGCGACCGGGTTTGTTGTGGACGATGCGATCGTCGTTCTTGAAAACATTATGCGACACATCGAGCGAGGCGAGTCTGTCAAGCGTGCTGCGTTACGTGGAACACGAGAAGTAGGATTTACCGTGTTATCCATGAGCATTTCTTTGATCGCCGTTTTTATTCCGATTCTCTTGATGGGCGGGTTGCCTGGACGATTGTTTCGAGAGTTCGCGGTGACCTTGTCGGCGGCGATCGTCATTTCGATGCTCGTCTCATTGACCTTGACTCCGATGATGGCCGCACGCATGTTGCGGCAACAAGAAAAAGCGGATACGCCCGCGCGCAAGCCTCGCTTGATCGGACGCTGGCTTGATGCTGCGCTGAATTCCACCGTCAGAGGCTATTCGCTCACACTGGATTGGGCGTTACGCCACGGTCGGATCATGATGCTGTTACTCGCTGCGACGATTGGACTGAACTTTTATCTTTACGGCGTAGTACCCAAAGGGTTTTTTCCACAACAAGATACGGGTATGTTGCTGGGTTTTTTTTCGGCAGATGAGGGTACATCATTCGAGTCGATGAAGCCTAAGCTTGATCGATTCCGACAGATCTTGATGCGCGACCCTGCGATCAGCACGGTGACAGCCTACGCTAACGGTCGTGGCGGTAGCAACTTCAGTTTTTTAGCGGTACAGCTAAAACCTTTTGCGGAGCGCAAGGTTTCGGTGCGCGAGGTCATTAATCGATTGAGGCCACAGCTTGGCGGTAATCCCGGGGCGCGTCTGTTTTTAGTACCGCAGCAAGATATTCGCATCGGGGGCAGACAAAGTAGCTCGCAGTATCAGTACACCTTGATGGCAAGCGAGCTTGGCGACTTGAAGGAATGGCTGCCCAAGGTTCAAGAGGCGTTAGCTAAGCTGCCGGAGCTTGTTGATGTCGACACGGATGTCGAGGACCGTGGACGGCAAGTTACTGTCTTAGTTGACCGGGATGCCGCGCAGCGGCTAGGTGTGTCGATGGCAAGTATATCGGCCGTGCTGAATAATTCCTTCAGTCAACGACAAATTTCCGTGATGTACGGCGCCCGCAATCAGTACCGTGTAGTCATGGGCGTTGCACCGCGCTATGCGCAGGACCCCGACTCATTGAATGATGTGTATGTTTTGAGTCAGACGGGTGAGCGTGTTCCGTTTTCTGCGTTTGCGAAGTTTGAAGTGAGTAATTCGCCTTTAAGTGTGCGCCACCAGGGCTTGCTTGCGGCCGACACCATCTCATTTGATTTGGCGCCAGACGTTTCACTCGGACAGGCAACTGTCGCCATCGACCGGGCCGTCGCAGAAATCAACTTACCAAGCGACCGCATACAAGCTGGCTTTCAGGGGACCGCCAAAGCGTTACAAAGCGCCTTGTCGAATCAGCCTTGGTTGATTTTGGCTGCTTTGGTGACCATGTATATTGTTCTGGGGATGCTGTATGAAAGTACGATCCACCCCTTAACAATCCTCTCTACCTTACCTTCTGCAGGGGTGGGCGCTTTGTTGGCCTTGCTACTGCTCAAGACGGAGTTCACGCTGATTGCGCTCATTGGTGTATTTCTTTTGATCGGTATTGTGAAGAAGAACGCCATCATGATGGTGGACTTCGCCCTGGATGCACAGCGTAGGCTTGGGCTGTCGCCACGTGATGCGATCCATCAGGCCTGCTTGACCCGTTTTCGCCCGATTTTGATGACGACCGCTGCTGCCATCTTTGGCGCCATGCCTTTGGTATTTGCCTCGGGTGCGGGGGTCGAGTTACGCAAGCCTCTGGGTATTACGATTCTTGGGGGTTTACTCGTGAGCCAGTTGCTCACGCTTTACACTACGCCTGTGGTTTATCTATATCTGGACCAGTTCCGTCTGTGGATGCTTAAGAGACCGTGGGCCAAGCCTCAAGAATGATGAATATTATTTTCGTGCGCGCAAGTGTGACGCTTCTATTAACGATGGGCTTGGCCGGTTGCATGGTCGGACCTGACTATGTGCGGCCCACGATTGATGTGGGGGTGCAGTTCAAAGAGTCGCCGGGTTGGAAGCTCGCTCAACCAGCCTTAGCAAATGCACCGCGCGAGCCCTGGTGGTTGATGTACCGCGATCCGACGCTGACGCAGCTGATGCAAGAGCTGAATGTGTCGAACCAGAACATCGCTTTGGCTGAAGCGCGGTTCCGGCAGGCGGTTGCTGTCACGCAGGGTGCACGTGCGCCCTTGCTGCCAACGGTCTCTGCGACGGGCACTGCTACTCGGGCGGGTGCTGGTGTATCAACACCTACTTCTAGCACGACTGCAATCAGTAACTCCTATGGATTAAGTGCGCAGGCTGCTTGGCAGATTGATATCTGGGGCAGTGTGCGCCGAAATATCGAATCGACTGATGCGACAGAGCTTGCACTGGCAGCCGATGTCTCGGGAGCGCGCTTAACTGCACAGACAGCTCTGGCGCTTGCGTACTTGCAAGTGCGTGTGCTCGATGAACAGCGCCGACTGTTGACAGCAACGGTAGATGCGTATCAACGTGCGTTGAAGCTTACGCAGAATCGTTATAACGCTGGAATTTCCGGACAAGGTGATGTATCGGTTGCCCGAACACAATTAGAAAGCACCCGGGCACAATTAATCGATCTCGAGCAGCAGCGGGCAATTTTTGAAAATGCCGTAGCGGTCTTGCTAGGACGAGCACCGTCAACGTTTGCGATTAAAGCTCAAAAAGTTCCGCTTGTGCCGCCCATGGTTCCCGTGGGTTTGCCGTCCGAGTTACTCGAGCGCCGTCCTGATGTTGCAGCAGCCGAGCGACGTACCGCTGCTGCAAACGCTCAGATTGGCGTTGCGACAGCTGCCTGGTTCCCGAACCTGACTTTGAATGCCAATGCTGGTTATCGTAGCAACGATTTTACGCAGTGGTTTACAGCACCTGCGCAGTTTTGGGCACTTGGACCGCAGCTTGCCGCACTGATTTTCGATGGTGGCGCACGCCAGGCTCAGATTAACCAGACGCGTGCGCAGTTTGATGCGCAGGTAGCGATCTATCGGCAAACAGTATTAACCGCGCTGCAGGAAGTTGAGAACGCGATGGTGCAAATGCGTGTGTTCGAGCAGGAGGAGGCTGTTCAGCGTTTGGCTGTGCAGTCAGCGCAACAGTCGCTACGCTTGGCGCGTAACCAGTATGACCAAGGTTTGATTGATTATTTAAGTGTGGCTGTGTTGGAAACCACGGCGCTCAATAACGAACGCACTTACATCACCTTAGTTGGTAATCGATTCGCGGCAAGCGTGCGCTTGGTTGCGTCGTTAGGTGGTGGTTGGTCGGCAGAGGATCTCAAGCGTTTGGATGACTCAGGTAATCCAACGACGCAGCCCAGCAAAGCCGTGCCCACCAACTGATTTCGCCTGCGCAAGCGTGTCGGCAGATTGCCCGCCGAGCGCAAAGACGGGCAGACCAGCCTGTTGGTTCAGTCGTGCGAATTCTTCCCAACCTATCCCAGGATGATCTGGATGCGAGGCGGTTGGCAAAACGGGTCCCAGCACGGCAAAGTCGGCCTCTAGTTTGCGTGCGTGCTCAAGCTCTGAAAGTGCGTGTGCCGACACGCCGACAAGGTGTCCTGCAGGCAGTTCCGGACGAGCACTGATACCTTTCGCATCTGCTGCGCGTAAGTGCACGCCGTCACCTTGTGTCCACCAAGCGGACGGGTGCACGCTGTTGACGACAACCCGCGCCCCGGCTGCATGACATTGGGCGAGGACTTCATCAAAAGCAGTTTTCAAGCTCGGGCTTGCGGGACCGTCTGGCCACCCAGGCTCGCGCCATTGCAAGAGTTTGATGCCCTCTTTGAGGCCTTGCGCTAGACGCTGTTGGAACGCAGCTACGCCCTGAGGCGACCCCACACTTGAAATTGCATAGACCTCCGGCAAGTTAAGCCAGCGCAGCGGCGGGTAGGTTGCGGGCAATAATTTCGGGACATCCAGTGCCTGTGTGAGTGGGACCCAACGCAGAAGCTGTCCTTCCAGACCTTGTGGCTCGCCGTCCCAGCCGGTGACGCGACAGAAGGCAAGTCGCACAGTCGTGGTTGGGTAGGCGTGGACGTAAGTGACCCAGGGCGTGGCGGTGTGTATCTGGATGCCGAGTTCTTCGTGCAGTTCTCGTGCGAGCGCCTGCATGACGGATTCGCCCGGCTCTAGCTTGCCGCCGGGTAGTTCCCACCATCCTGGCCAAGGTTTATCGGCAGGGCGATTACCCAACAAAACCGTGCCATCGGGTCGCAGCAAGACTCCGACTGCGACGTCGATAATTTTTTCAGGCATGCCGGGCAGCCCAGTCCCGAGAGAAGTGCCAAGCAACACGGCCCGAACGCGAACCACGTTCAAGCGCCCATTGCAACGCCTCAGTACGTGCCTCGGCGATGCTCTGCTTGGAGCAGCCGAGTGTTTCAAGCCAGTGCGCAACGATGTCCAGATAATCGTCTTGCTTAAAGGGGTAGAAAGACAGCCAAAGTCCAAAGCGCTCAGAGAGCGAGATTTTTTCTTCGACGGTTTCACCAGGATGTACCTCACCATCGGCCTGGTGGCGCGCAGCAAGATTCTCACTCATGTATTCAGGCATCAGATGTCGGCGGTTTGAGGTCGCGTAAATCAGGACGTTGTTCCCGCTCGATGCGGCAGATCCGTCGAGAACGGATTTCAGCGCTTTATAGCCTGACTCGCCTTCTTCGAAAGAGAGGTCGTCGCAGAACACGATAAACTTTTCAGGGCGCGCGGCGACCAGATCAACAATGTCAGCGAGATCGCCGAGGTCTGCTTTGTCGACTTCAATCAGTCGCAGACCGCGACCGCCATAGCTGGCCAACATGGCTTTCACGAGGGAGCTTTTGCCTGTACCGCGTGCACCAGTCATCAGTACATTATTCGCTGGCTTGTCTTCGACAAAGTGACGCGTGTTGCGATCGATAATGTCCTTCTGGCGTTCGATATGTTGCAAATCTTCCGGGTTAATCAACGATACATGAGCGATTGCATCAAGCCATCCATGCGAGGCGCCACGCTTGCGCCAGCGGTAGGCGTGCGCCTCCCAATTGATGGGGGGCGGTGCGGGGGGCAGCCACGCCTCGAGTTGTGCCAAGACGCGTGTAGCACGGGCCAAAAGATCGGCCATGGGTAGGTTGTTTTCGGTAGCAGGTTTCATTGTGAATCAAGAGCGGTAATCAGCGTTGATGCTGACGTACTCATGCGAGAAGTCGCAGGTGTACACGGTTTCAGTTGTATTGCCGCGGCCAAGCGCGATACGCACCAGAATTTCTGGTTCTTTCATCACGCGTTGACCATCGGCTTCCTGGTAGGACGGATTGCGGCCGCCTTGGGTCGCGACCAAGACATCGCCGAGCCATAGTTTGACGCCACCGACGTCTAAATCGGTAATTCCGGCGTAGCCGATTGCTGCCAAGATACGGCCGAGGTTCGGATCGCTCGCGAAAAACGCTGTTTTGACCAAGGGTGAGTGCGCCACTGCGTAGGCGACTTGTAGTGCTTCCGCCGAGGATTTCGCCTCTTCGACCTGGATCGTCATGAATTTTGTTGCGCCTTCGCCGTCGCGGACAATTTTTTGCGCGAGGTCGGTCGCGGCTGCAGCCAGTGCTGCCTTGAGTTCCGCATATTGCGGATGTGCAGAGCTATCGACCAGCAGGCCGCTTTTACCGGTCGCGATCACGATGAAGGAGTCATTCGTTGAGGTGTCGCCGTCAATCGTGATGCGATTGAACGAGACATCAGCGATTTCACGGGCCAGTTGATTGAGTAAAGGTTGTGCAATACCCGCATCGGTCGCGAGATAGCTCAGCATCGTAGCCATGTTCGGACGGATCATGCCAGCGCCTTTGCTAATGCCGGTCAGAGTGATCGTTTTTCCGCCCAGAGTTATGCGTTGAGAATGAATTTTTGGCAGGGTGTCGGTGGTCATAATGCCGTGTGCTGCGGAGACCCAAT
>CAMCWG010000005.1 GCA_945882005.1 Bordetella parapertussis | reverse complement strand
ACGACTTTAGCAGTCATCAGGTCGTGCATGTGCAGGGCACCAATCAGTTTGCCTTGCCCATCCGACACCAGCATCTGGGTAAGTTTGTGGGTGTCCATAATCACTGCCGCATCGACAGCAAGTGCCTCGGCCTGAATGTGACGGGGGTTGCGGGACATGCCTTCCGTTACGTTTAGGTTGCGGACATCCCCTTTGCGTTCTATTAAGCGGCGCAGGTCACCGTCAGTAAAAATGCCGATTGCACGACCCTCTGAATCGAGGACGGCGGTCATGCCCATCCCCTTGCGAGAGATTTCTTCTAAGGCTTCAAAGATCGAGGCGGTCTGCGTGACGCTGGGCACCGAGGCGGCGCTGCGCATGACGTCGGCCACGCGCGTTAACAATCTGCGGCCTAGCGCACCGCCGGGATGCGACCGTGCGAAATCGTCGGCACCGAAGCCACGTGCTTCGAGGCAGGCAACGGCCAGGGCATCACCCATGGCGAGTGCGACGGTCGTGCTCGCAGTCGGCGCCAAGTTGAGCGGACAGGCCTCCTGAGAGACGCTCACATCGAGGTGGACATCGGCTAAGCGAGCCAGTTCTGAATCGTTGTGCCCGGTCATTGCGATCACTTTGACCCCCAACCGGTGCGCGGCAGGCAGAATGGTGAGAAGCTCTTGCCCGGACCCAGAATACGATACTGCGATCAAGAGGTCTTGCCCGCCGATCATTCCGATATCGCCATGCACGGCTTCCGCCGCATGCAAAAAAAACGAAGGGGTTCCAGTCGAGGCAAGGGTTGCTGCGATTTTGCGGGCAATGTGACCTGTTTTCCCTAAGCCACAAACAACTACGCGGCCTTTGCATGTGAGCATGAGGGCGACCGCCCGCTCAACGCTCACGTCCAAGCGCTGGTTCAATTCGGTTAACGCACGGGCTTCGATATCCAGGGTGCGTCGAGCGGATGCAAGCACGGAGGCTGCGGACGATTTAGGAGAAGACATTGCCCGATTTTAATCGTTTCAGCCCTCAGGCGTGCGGTGTTTGTATCTGCTAATGTCCCGAGGTGCACCATCGTTAATTTTTTAAGGCGACCAGGATCCCTATGGCTACGACCCCTTTCTCATCGAATGTATCCCCCGCAGGCGCCTTGGCGCCCTTTGAAGCTCGCCTAGGTACGCCTGGATCGGCCACTGCCTTGAGGGTCATGCTGTTGGGTTCGGGTGAGCTTGGCAAAGAGGTCATCATGGCCTTGCAGCGCTTTGGGGTTGAGGTGATTGCAGTAGATCGTTATCCCCAAGCGCCAGGTCAACAGGTGGCGCATCGCGCCCATGTTGTGGCCATGACAGACAAAGAAGCGCTCAGGGCCGTGATTGCGCAAGAGCGCCCGCACATCATCGTTCCAGAAATCGAGGCGATCGCGACGGATTTGTTGGTTGAGCTCGAGGCGGCGGATCAGATCCGTGTGACCCCAACGGCACGGGCAGCCCAGTTGACGATGAATCGAGAGGGCATTCGCCGCCTTGCGGCCGAGGAGTTGGGCTTGCCCACATCGCCGTATCAGTTTGCAGATTCCGTCGAGGAGCTTGAGCGCGCCACCCAAAAAGTTGGATTCCCCTGTTTGGTCAAGCCTGTGATGTCCTCTTCTGGGAAGGGACAGTCGGTGTTACGTGGGCCTCAAGATATTGCATCGGCCTGGAACATTGCCAAGCAGGGTGCGCGTGTGGACGGCACACGCATCATCGTTGAGGGATTTATCGATTTTGAATATGAGATCACGCTGCTGACCGTTCGCGCACGTGGGGCAGATGGCAAGATCTCGACGCATTTTTGCGAGCCGATCGGGCATCGCCAAGTCGATGGAGATTACGTTGAGAGCTGGCAGCCGCAGGCGATGCCTGACCGCGCACTGGAGCGCGCTCGCCAAATTGCCTCGCAGGTGACGGATAGTTTGGGCGGGCAAGGTATTTTTGGAGTGGAGCTCTTTGTGTCAGGAGATCAAGTCTGGTTCTCGGAAGTCAGCCCCCGCCCGCACGATACTGGGCTTGTAACGTTAATTACCCAGCGCCAAAGTGAGTTTGAACTGCACGCCAGAGCCCTCTTGGGCTTACCGGTCGACACGACATTGATTGCGCCGGGCGCAAGCAGTGTGATTTACGGGGGCATTGAGGCGCAAGGTATCGGTTTTGATGGAGTGGCTGCCGCGCTAGCGGAGCCCGGCACAGATCTGCGGCTTTTCGGGAAACCGGAGTCCTTTGTAAAGCGACGCATGGGTGTTGGACTTGCGCAAGATCGCACGACCGACGCGGCGCGTGCCAAAGCGTTGCGTGTTTCGCGCGCGGTAACGGTGCGGACCTCTTGAATAGCGTATCCTTTGTCTTGTCTAAACGTATGCGGAAAATCGTTCGATGAATAACCCAATTCCATATCAGGACCCGATAGAGCTCGTGCGTAGCCTGATCCGCAACGTACCGGATTGGCCCAAGCCTGGTGTGATGTTTCGCGACATCACGCCCTTGTTGCAAGACCCACGGGCTTTTCGTGCACTGATCGATATTTTTGTTTACCGTCATATGCGCCACAAGCTCGATGTGGTGGTTGGCATCGATGCGCGGGGCTTTATTTTCGGAAGTGCACTTGCCTACGCGCTGGGTGTTGGTTTTGTGCCGGTGCGCAAGCAGGGAAAACTGCCCTATAAAACGGTTTCAGCCGCCTATACCCTCGAGTATGGCGATGCCGTGGTTGAGGTGCACCAAGATGCGGTCAAACCTGGACAGCGGGTTTTACTTGTAGACGACCTTGTTGCCACCGGCGGCACGATGCTTGCCGCTGTGAAATTGCTACAACAGCTGGGCAGTAACGTTGTTGAGGCTGCCGCCATTGTGGATCTTCCAGAGCTCGGTGGCTCGTCACTGATTGCCAAAACTGACACGCCATTTTTTAGCGTCTGTAGCTTCTAGCCGCTTAGATTGCTCAACAATCGCGCACTCTGAGGTTACCGTCTACAGAAAAAGTTTGTACGCGGGGTTGTCTGTTTCGTTCCAGTGCGGATACCCGACCTCGTCCAAGAAAGCTTTGAAGGCTTTCTTACTGCCTGCCGGCACTTGAATCCCTATCAAGATCTGACCGTAATCGGCGCCCTGATTCCGGTAATGGAACAGGCTGATGTTCCAGTCGGGTTTCATCGACTGTAGAAAGCGCATGAGTGCGCCTGGCCGCTCCGGAAATTCAAAGCGGTAGAGCAACTCGTTGTGCGCCAACCCCGACCGCCCACCCACCATGTGCCGTAAGTGGGTTTTGGACATTTCGTCATCGGTCAGGTCGAGCGTGTCAAAGCCGTGTTTGCGGAAACCGTTGGCGATGCGCAGTGGCTCGTTCAAGTTCGACACTTGAATACCCACAAATACGTAGGCAGAGTTTGAATCCGAAATGCGGTAATTGAATTCGGTCACATTACGGTTGCCAACGAGGCTGCAGAAGGCACGAAAGCTTCCTCTCTGTTCGGGGAGAGTGACGGCAAAAATTGCCTCCCGGTCCTCGCCGACCTCAGCGCGTTCGGCCACAAATCGCAGGCGATCGAAGTTCATGTTTGCGCCGCAGGCAATTGCCACGAGAGTTTTGCCTTTCAGCTTGTGTTCGCTAGCGTATTGTTTGGCTCCCGCAATCGCCAGTGCACCGGCGGGCTCAAGCACGCTGCGGGTATCTTGAAAAACATCTTTGATGGCCGCACAAATTCCGTCGGTATCGACGACGACAAAGTCATCCACGTACTCTCGGGTGAGGCGAAAGGTCTCGACGCCGACCTGTTTGACGGCAGTACCGTCAGAGAAAAGTCCGACTTCGTTGAGCATCACTCGTCGGCCCGCGCGAATGCTGCGCAGCATTGCGTCCGAGTCGACCGTTTGCACGCCGATGATTTTGATGTCAGGCCGTAGTTGTTTGGCATAGGCTGCGATGCCGCTGATGAGTCCGCCGCCACCGACCGCAACAAAGATGGCATCGATTGTGCCGGGGTGTTGGCGCAAGATTTCCATGCCGACCGTACCTTGGCCTGCAATGACGTCCGGGTCGTCAAATGGGTGGACGAAGGTGAGGTGGTGCTTCTTTTCTAAGGTCAGAGCATGCGCGTAGGCATCGCTGAAGCTGTCCCCTTCAAGAACCACTTGGCCTCCAAGTGCTTTCACAGCCTCAATCTTGACGGCTGGCGTGGTGGTGGGCATCACGATGACGGCTTTGCAGCCAAGTCGGCGAGCCGACAGCGCAACGCCCTGGGCATGATTACCGGCCGAGGCCGCGATCACACCACGGGTAAGCGCAGCCTTCGGCAGGTTCGCCATTTTGTTGTACGCGCCGCGCAATTTGAAACTAAATACAGATTGTGTATCTTCTCGTTTGAGCAAAACGGTGTTGCCGATGCGTGCAGAAAGTTGAGGTGCAAGGTCGAGGGAGGTTTCGACCGCAACGTCATACACTTTGCTGGTGAGGATGCGCTTGAGATAATCGGTGTTCATGGTTTCCTGGCCGTGCGTGCTGCAATGCCGCAATTATCACACGCCCAGGCTAAAGTCTTCTTACGTGTCGGTGGAGTTTGCTCTGAACGAACTATTGCGTGAACTATTGGCTTGGCTGTCTTTGCCAGAGGTGGGCTTGCCGAGTCTTTTCGTTGTGGGCCTGTTGGCGGCCACAATTTTGCCTTTTGGCTCCGAACCTGTATTGCTTGCCTATGTGGCAAGCGCTCCGAGTATGCTTTGGCCGGCCGTCCTTGTTGCAACGGCTGGGAACACCCTCGGGGGTGTTGTGAGCTATTGGATGGGGGCAAGTGCACACGGCGCGTATGGTCGCTGGCGTGCGCGCAGGGACACTGCGACGAGCCCAGCGGCTGTCGAGCATCGCGCCCAGCGCTGGATTCGCCGGATGGGCCCCGCGGGGCTGTTCTTTGCCTGGTTACCGATCATTGGCGACCCGCTGTGCCTCGTGGCCGGTTGGTTACGTCTGTCATTTTGGGCCTGTGTTGCGTGGATGGCCTTGGGAAAATTCTTACGCTACGCGATCATTTGTTGGTTGCTAACCCTCGCCCTCGCGCCAAGCTGAGGCTTCGGATCATGCCGACGGCTAGTGCGGAGCCGATCGGAAGGGTTATTCGAGCAACCCTTGCACGATGCCTTAAAATGACTCTTTAAGGGCCTTAACCGAGCTTTTTATGAACGCCCCTCTCTTCAGCCAACTCTTGAAAGCCATGCCAGCGGCAGACGCTCAGTCTCGCTTGCGCGAAATCCCCTACAACTACACGTCGTTTTCAGACCGCGAAGTCGTGTGTCGCCTGTTGGGTGAGGACGCCTGGGCGCTTTTGTCGGATTTGCGTGGTGAGCGTCGTACCGGCCGCTCGGCCCGGATGCTGTACGAGGTCCTTGGCGATATCTGGGTCGTACGTCGCAACCCCTATCTTCAAGATGACTTGCTCGACAATCCGAAGCGTCGCAAATTATTAGTTGAGGCGCTCGAGCATCGTCTCAAGGAAATCGATCAACGTCGGGCAGACGATGATGCCGGACGAGACGAGAAGGTCGCGAGCTTATTGACGCGTGCGCACGAGGCTGTTCGTGACTTCGCTGGCGAGTTCGAGCGTATTGGTCAGTTGCGCAAGCAAGTGCTTAAGGTGCTTGGCAAGCTAACCGCCCGTGACAATATCAAATTTGACGGGCTCTCACGCGTATCGCACGTGACGGATGCAACCGATTGGCGCGTTGAGTATCCCTTTGTGGTCCTGACGCCAGACACCGAGGAAGAAATCGCCTCGATGGTACGGGCGTGCATCGAACTGGGCTTGACCATTGTCCCCCGAGGTGGTGGTACTGGATATACCGGCGGTGCCATTCCACTGACCTGGCGTTCGGCTGTCATCAACACCGAAAAGCTCGACACACTTGGTGCCGTTGAGGTTGGACCGTTACCTGGCGTGGATAAGCCAGTTGCGACAGTGCGGGCGGGTGCGGGTGTTGTCACGCGTCGTGTATCCGACATCGCTGATGAAAACGGATTAGTTTTTGCGGTAGACCCAACGTCTGCCGATGCGTCCTGTGTTGGCGGTAACGTCGCCATGAACGCGGGTGGAAAGAAAGCGGTGCTGTGGGGGACGGCCTTGGATAACCTCGCCTGGTGGCGGATGGTGGATCCACAGGGCAACTGGCTGGATGTCACGCGCCTTGATCACAACCTAGGCAAGATCCACGAAGCAGGTTTGGTGCGCTTTGAGTTGCAGTGGTCAGATGGTGCCGCTGCGGCCGGTGCGCGTGTATTGCGCACCGAGATCTTAGAAATCGACGGCGCACGGTTTCGCAAAGTTGGCCTTGGCAAAGATGTCACGGACAAGTTTTTGTCCGGGTTGCCTGGCGTGCAGAAAGAAGGCTGTGATGGGTTGATTACAGCGGCGCGCTGGGTGTTGCATCGCATGCCCAGCCACACACGCACAGTCTGTCTTGAGTTTTTTGGTCAGGCGCGTGACTCGATTCCTTCCATCGTTGAAATTAAAAACTATCTAGATACACAAGGCCGTGCGCAGGGCGCATTGCTTGCAGGTCTGGAGCACCTTGACGAGCGATATCTGCGCGCGGTGGGGTACTCCACCAAGAGTAAGCGCGGGGTGCTGCCAAAGATGGTGCTGATTGGCGATATTGTCGGAGACGACGACTCGGCCGTTGCTGCAGCGACGAGTGAAGTCGTGCGCCTCGCCAACACGCGCCACGGCGAAGGATTTATTGCAGTTAGCGCAGAGGCACGCAAGAAATTTTGGCTTGATCGTGCGCGCACAGCCGCAATTGCGCGTCATACGAACGCCTTCAAAATTAATGAAGACGTTGTTATTCCACTTGGACGGATGGGCGAGTACACCGATCACATTGAGCGTATCAATATCGAATTATCGACGCGCAACAAGCTCAAGCTGCTTGATGCGCTGCAGTCGGCGCTTGATGGAGACTTGGCGATTGCTAAGCTCGATCGCGCCAGCGAAGAGGGCGCTTCGTTAGAAGAGGCGTTGGATGAGCGTCGGCGGCGCGCGACAGAGATGATCGAGCGCGTGCGGGCACGCTGGCTATGGGTTCTTGAGAACCTGGACATGCCTCTGGCTGAGGGCCTGCCAGCCTTGATTACGCACGGCCTATCTGAGTTAAAGCCTGCCTTTGACGAGCGATTAGCGCGCAATGCACAAGCGCGAGTATTTGACGTCGTGCAAGATCGTACGCTGCGGATCTCCTGGAAAAATGAAGTCAAGGCTGAACTTGCTGGACTCTTTGGTGGTAATGATTTCGCACCAGTGTTGACGGAAATGCAGGCAGTACATGATCGCGTGCTCAAGAGTCGCGTGTTTGTTGCCTTGCACATGCACGCAGGCGATGGCAACGTGCACACCAACATCCCTGTCAACTCTGACGATTACGAGATGCTGCGTGAGGCCAACGAGGCTGTCGTGCGAATCATGCAAATTGCGCGTGATTTAGATGGTGTGATTTCAGGCGAGCATGGCATTGGCCTGACGAAGTATGAGTTTCTGACCGAAGCCGAGCTTGCGCCGTTTCAGAACTACAAGCGTCAGATCGACCCGCACAATCACTTTAACGCTGGCAAGCTGATGCCTGGCGCTGATCTACGCTATGCGTGGACGCCAAGCTTTGGCTTGATGGGGCATGAGTCGATCATCATGCAACAAAGTGATATCGGCGCCATTAGTAACTCGATCAAAGACTGCTTGCGTTGTGGCAAGTGCAAACCGGTTTGCGCCACACATGTGCCGCGCGCCAACTTGCTGTATTCGCCACGCAACAAGATTCTCGCAACGTCATTGCTCATTGAGGCGTTTTTATACGAAGAGCAAACCCGACGCGGAATTAGCCTTAAGCATTGGGAAGAGTTCGAAGACGTGGCAGATCACTGTACGGTTTGCCACAAGTGCTACAACCCTTGTCCTGTCGATATCGATTTCGGTGATGTCTCCATGAATATGCGCGCACTGTTGCGACGCATGGGGCGCAAGTCGTTCAATGCCGGTACGTCTACCGCGATGTTCTTCCTGAACGCGAAAGATCCGGCCACGATTAATGCAACCCGCCAGGCGATGGTGGGAGTTGGATATAAGCTGCAACGTATGGCGCACGATGTGTTTTCCAAGTTCGCGCGCAAGCAGACGTCCGCACCGCCGGCAACCGTTGGTAAGCCACCAATTCGTGAGCAGGTCGTGCACTTTATTAACAAAAAGATGCCTGGCGGTTTGCCTAAGCAGACTGCCCGCAAACTGCTTGATATTGAAGATGCAGATTACGTGCCGATCATTCGTCAGCCGAGTGCGCCGGCCGATACGGAAGCCGTGTTTTACTTCCCGGGTTGTGGCTCGGAGCGCTTGTTCTCGCAGGTTGGTCTCGCGACCCAAGCCATGCTCTGGCATGCAGGTGTTCAGACGGTCTTGCCCCCAGGCTACCTCTGCTGCGGATACCCGCAGCGCGGTAACGGCATGAATGACAAGGCTGAGCAAATCATTACGGATAACCGTGTGTTGTTCCACCGTGTCGCGAACACCTTGAACTATCTTGATATCAAGACAGTCGTTGTGAGCTGCGGGACTTGTTACGACCAGCTGTCCGGCTACGAGTTTGAAAAGATTTTCCCAGGCTGTCGTTTGATTGATATCCATGAGTACTTGCTTGAAAAAGGCATCAAGCTCGAGGGTATCCAGGGTACGCGTTACATGTATCACGACCCCTGCCACACTCCGATGAAGTTGCAGGATCCGATGAAGACGGTTCGCTCGTTGGTGGGTGACAGCGCAATCAAAACTGAGCGTTGCTGCGGTGAGTCGGGAACGCTTGCTGTGACGCGTCCGGACATTTCGACGCAAGTGCGGTTTCGCAAAGAGGAAGAGCTTGCGAAAAACACAGCGGCCTTGCGTAAAGATGGGTTTGATGGCGACATCAAGATGCTGACGTCTTGCCCCTCATGTATGCAAGGTTTGTCACGGTTTGAAGCGGACAGCGGCGCCAAAGCAGACTACATCGTGGTCGAAATGGCGCGCCATATCCTTGGCGCCGATTGGCTTGAAGACTATGTCAAAAAAGCCAATAACGGCGGCATTGAACGCGTATTGGTTTAGGCGGTAACCTCAATCCCCTCGGCCTGCAACGCTTCGCGAATTGCTTTTGCGAACGTGACAGCGCCGGGTTGGTCGCCATGAATGCAAAGCGTGTCGGCCCGCACTTTAACAATGCTGCCGTCATTGGCTGTCAAGGTGCCCGTCTTAACCATTTGCAATACTTGCTTGATTGACACTTGCACATCTTCGATCATTGCGCCTGGCTTGTTACGTGGGCTCAACGTGCCGTCAGGCATGTAGTTCCGGTCACCAAAGACCTCGCTGGCAACCGTCACACCCACTGACTCAGCGATGCGAACCATCGGGCTGCTAGCCAAAACAAAGAACACAAGGCTTTTATCTACATCGTACGTGGCTTGTGCAAGCGCGCGTGCCAGTCCTTCGTCCTTAACAGCCATGTTGTAGAGCTGACCATGCGCCTTGACGTGACGCAGCTTGGCCCCTTGTGAAGCAGCGACGGCTGCAAGCGCACCAATCTGAACGACCATCATGTCATAAGCTTCTTGATCGGTAATCGCCATGTTGCGGCGGCCGAAGCCTTGCAGGTCTGGCAGACCTGGGTGTGCCCCAAGCGCGACACCATGCTTGAGGGCTGCGGCGACCGTCTTGCGCATGGTGGCTGGATCGCCACCATGAAACCCGCAGGCAATATTTGCAGAGGAAACGTAAGGCATGATGCCCTCGTCGTTGCCCAGTTTCCAGACGCCAAAGCTTTCGCCCATATCGCAATTCAAGTCAATTCGCAGTGCCATGTGGTGTCACCTCAGTGATGAAAAAGTAAATCTTGTATTGGTTTTAACGTTTGTGCGAGCGCTTGCCATGCGCGCTCGCGCGCGACATCCAGCTCTTGCGCGCGCTCGAGTGTGATGGCTTCAAACTGTAGCGCATCACCTGGGGCGCATTGCGCTAGAAGGGGTAAGTCGACGGTTGCGACATATGCCATTTTTGGATAGCCGCCCGTGGTTTGTCGGTCTGCCATCAAAATGATCGGCTGTCCGCCTGCGGGGACTTGAATGGTGCCGAAAGTGGTTGCTTCGGATAACAGTTGGCGCGGTTCGCTCATCAGAAGTGGAGTGCCAGATAGGCGGTATCCCATCCGTTCAGAGTCTGGACTCAACTTGAACGTTTCCGTTAGCAGCGCCACACAACTCTCTGGCGTGAACTCATTCCACAGCGCGCTTTTGATCAAGCGGATACGCTGACGCGACGAGTCGGCGATTGCAGAGGGCAGATAAATCTTGATCGCCCAGAGCTCCATGGCAAGAGCTTCTAGGTCTTTGTTTTTGAGTGGCTGTGCGAAGGGTATCTCGTCGCCCTTTTGCAGCGCGCGGCCATGCCAGCCGCCGAAGTGGCTGCGCAGATATGTACTGGTGCTACCTAGCACCGGGGTGAGTGCAAAACCGCCGTGCACTGCTAAATAGCAACGCGTGCCATGCTTGCGTGGCCCAAAGGCTAGCTCGTCTTTCGGGCGTGCGATGATGGGCCGGTTCATGGCGACCGGCTGGCCATTAAGCGTCGCGCTCAAATCAGCACCACTTAAGGCGATACAACAAGGCTTTTTAAACAGTAGTGTTGGACCTGTCAGGGTAATTTCAAGGCTGGCTGTGCGTGCATCATTACCAACCAGAATGTTGGCCAGCTGGTGCGCACGTTGATCCATTGCCCCGACAACAGAAATACCCAAGGGTTGATGTCCGTGTCGTCCTGCATCCTGAAAGCTCGAGAGCATGCCTGGCTTGATCACGACAATGCTCATGAGCTTGCTCCCTCCAACTCGGCCGTCATGCGGTCAAACTCTTTTTGGTCGATTGGAACGAATTGAATCTTGTCGCCGGGTAAGAGCAGCGATGGTTGCTCGCGCGCGAGGTCAAAGAGCCTCAGCGGTGTCGCGCCCAGAATGTGCCAGCCGCCAGGAAGACGCTCCGGATAAATCGTTGACTGTCGATTGGCAATAGCGACGGAGCCGCGCGGTACCACCGTGCGTGGCACGTCTCGTCGTGGAATGGCAAAGATTTCTTCGTGAATGCCGATATAAGGATGGCCGGGCGAGAAACCAAGTGAAAATACCATCGTGTCAGAGGTGCTATGTTTGGTGATGACTTCATCTTCGGTCAGGCCTGTGCGCTTGGCCACGTCACTGAGGTCCGGCCCATGCACGCCGCCATAGCAGACGGGTATTTTGATCAGCCGCGAGGAGGCGTTCGCCGGCAGTAACTCACCGCTCAGGATGCGCTTCACTTCTTTCGACAGGCTTGCAAAGGTGACAGATGTGGCGTGAGTGCCGGGCGAGTAAAACAACGCTACTGCGGTGTATGAGGGCACGATGTCGGACACGCCCGGGATGTCGGCTGCCCGCAAGGTGGCCGCAGCACTCAAACACGTCAGTCCAGTTTCAGCGCTAATTTCCTGGCCAAAGTCCAAGCTTAGGCATCGGTCGCCTTGCGGACGTATCGTAAACACAGGTCCTTTCATGCTTTGGTCTGGTGCTCTCGAAAGAGTTATTGGTTGCAGATCTTTTTTTGAGTGTAATGACATGCGACGAATTGGAGTCGAAGCGAATAGAATAGTACTTGTAAATTTTTAAGCGAACATCAATGTCCGACGATAAAACCCACTTCGGTTTCCAGACCGTTGCCGAGTCTGAAAAGGCCGGTAAGGTCGCGCAGGTGTTTCACTCTGTCGCAACACGCTATGACGTGATGAACGACCTGATGTCGGCTGGGCTGCATCGCGTCTGGAAGGCTTTCACCATTGGCCGTGCCGCTGTACGTCCCGGGATGAGGGTGCTTGACATCGCCGGAGGAACCGGTGATTTGGCTCGCGCGTTTGCAAAGCAAGCAGGAGCCCAAGGGGAAGTTTGGCTCACCGACATTAATGATTCAATGCTGAGGGTGGGGCGTGATCGTTTGATGGACGATGGAATCGTCTTGCCCTGCGCAGTGTGTGATGCCGAGCGCTTGCCGTTTCCTGATAGTTATTTTGATCGGGTGAGCGTTGCGTTTGGTTTGCGCAACATGACGCACAAAGATCGCGCGTTGGCTGAAATGACGCGGGTCTTGCGCCCGGGCGGCAAATTGTTGGTGCTCGAGTTCTCGCATATTGCCAAGCCGCTTGCACCGGCGTACGACTGGTACTCGTTTAAGGTGTTGCCATGGTTGGGCAGTAAGGTGGCGGGCGACGCGGAGAGCTATCGCTATTTGGCTGAGTCGATCCGCATGCACCCAGACCAAGAAACCCTTAAGAAAATGCTGTCCGATGCTGGCCTAAGCCGTGTCCAATACTTCAATCTGTCGGCGGGTCTGACCGCGTTACACGAAGGCGTAAAAGTCTAATTAGGTAAATAACTGAACTTATTTGGACTGGAGCGGTCTACTCACTTACAATTTCGTTCAGCTTTTAGTAAGATTTGGTTTTATAAGAACCGTTTGCAAAGCAATGCTTTGTAAATAAATGCAAGTCCGTTACTACGTTAGTACTTTTTATTGGCGTTTTTCGCCCAGGAGCAATCGATGTCTCGTTCCCTTTCACGTTTTGTCGCAGCAGCTGTTCTCGCGGTGAGCGGCTTGGCACTGACCAGTATGGCGTTTGATGCGGATGCCGCTCGTGTTGGCAAAGGCAGTAACGCTGGTCGTCAGTCCAGCAACGTAACGAATCAAGCGCCCGCTGCATCAACTACAACCCAGAAAAGTGCAACGGCCCCTGCAGCAGCTAGCTCGACCGCTGGCGCGGCCGCGGCAGCTAAGCCAAGCGGCGCGTCGCGTTGGCTCGGACCTCTAGCCGGCATTGCTGCTGGTTTGGGTATCGCCGCACTCTTGTCGCATTTTGGTCTGGGCGGCGCAATGGCCGACTTTCTGGTGATGGCCTTGATTGCAGGTGTTGTGATCTTCGGCATCATGTTCATCTTGCGCAGAATGCGTGGCGGTGCCTCAGCTGAGCCTGCTGTGCAGGGTGCGGGTGCAGGTGCTACAAGGGGAGCTGCCCCAGCACCTAACGACATGTGGCGTCAGTCGTCTGAGCCAGCTGCAGCTCCGGTTCAATTGCCTCCTTCGGCGACAGGTTCAATGTCAGCTGCCGGCTTTGGCTCAGATGCACCAGCGCCAGACCAAAGTTGGTTCATCCCAACGGATTTCGACACACAACGCTTTTTGGGTGAAGCCAAACAGCAGTTTGTCGCGATTCAAAAAGTTTGGGATAGCGGTAACGTCAATGAGTTACGTAACTTTTTGACGGATGACCTGTTGAAGGAGCTGCAGGCTCAGTTAAGCGGTCAGACTGGCCAAAACCACACAGAAGTGGTGCTGCTCAATGCAGAACTGCTCGGTATTGAAAAAGTCAGCGACGGTCACCTGGCAAGCGTGCGCTTCTCCGGGATGTTGCGTGAACAGGCCGGCGCTGAAGCTTTCCGCTTCGAAGAGGTGTGGAACCTGTTCAAGCCAGAGCAAGGCGGGTGGTTGTTGGCCGGGATTCAGCAGGTTCCGGTTTCCCAGGCTAGCTAAGACTTGCCAATTTGCTGTGCAATTAGTCGCTAAACGCCCGCGAAAGCGGGCGTTTTTACTGAGTGACCCCGCCACAACCGTTAAACTGTCGGTTTTGTGCCCATACGGCCAACATCCCTATAGTCCAATATTTTGAGACGAGCCTTCTCCCCGCTTCCATCCCTTGAGGTTTTTCAGCCAGTTCAAGCAGTTGCGCACGCCTTTAATCTGCTGGCGCGACAGCAACCTTGGGCGGCCGAGCGTTTGGCGCATCACGCCGCAAAAACCTTGCGCATCGTTTTTGGCGGCTTTTCCCTGACCTTTAAGATTTCTGATGTCGGTCAACTGGTTCCTGCAGAGGTGACTACCACTCCTGATGTCGTACTTGAAATCAGTCCCCAATCTTTTGATCCGATTGCGTGGCTGTCATCACGTTCGCGCCCTGACATTGCAGAATACGTACACGTCTCGGGGCAAGCTGCCCTCGCGCAAGTGGTTTCTGAATTGTCGCGCGATTTGCGGCCAGACCCCGAGGATGCTTTAGCGCAGTGGTTGGGCGATATCTCAGCTCGCAGGATTGTGCAGGGCGCACATACTGCAGCGATGGGGTTTAGCCAAGCCTTGCGTGGCTTAGGCCGCAACGTGGCCGAATATCTATCTGAAGAAACGGATGCTCTGGCTGGTCGTTCTGTGATGCAGGCGTTTGTTCAAGATCAATTGCAAGCGCAGACGCGTTTGTCTGTGCTTGAGCAGCGGGCAGCCAATCTGCTTACGCGAATGCGTAAGTTGGAAGCCAACCGGAGCGCGGTGCGATGATGTCTGTCCCGCGACTGCTGCGCATTATGCTGGTCGCGTTGCGTTATCGGCTAGATGAGTTGGTGCTGTCCGGTATTGACCATCCTTGGGCCGTTCGCCTGCTCTGGGTGGCGCGCTTGGGTTCTCGCCCGACGATGCCTCGGGGTGAGAGATTGAGACTTGCCCTTGAGGCGCTGGGTCCGATCTTTGTTAAGTTTGGACAGGTGCTGTCCACACGTCGCGATTTGATTCCGCCCGATATCGCCGACGAACTCGCGCTGCTGCAAGATCGTGTCGCACCATTTCCCTCTGACGAGGCTGCCGCGCTCGTTGAGGCCGCTTTGGGTGCACCCACGGGGAAATTGTTTGCGCACTTTGAGACGGATCCGGTTGCTTCCGCCTCTATCGCGCAAGTGCACTTCGCTGTCTTGCACGACGGCAGGCATGTTGCTGTAAAAGTCTTGCGGCCTGGCATGCTTGAAGTGATCGACAAAGATCTATCGTTGATGCGTGTCCTTGCAGGGTTGATTGAGCGCTTGGCACCGGATGGCCGCAGGCTGAAGCCTCGTGAGGTTGTCGGAGAGTTCGATAAGCATCTGCACGACGAATTAGACTTGTTGCGCGAGGCGGCAAACTGCAGCCAGCTGCGACGCAACTTTGCCGCGGAGGGCGATCGCAGCAATCTGTTGTGGGTCCCCGAAGTGATGTGGGATTACTGCGCCTCGAATGTATTCACCATGGAGCGTATGTACGGGATCCCAGTGAGTCAGGTTGATCGACTACGCGCCTTGGGTGTTGATATCCCGACACTTGCTCGCACGGGCGTTGAGATCTTTTTTACCCAAGTGTTTGACGATGGTTTTTTCCATGCAGACATGCATCCTGGCAATATTTACGTCTCCGATCAGCCCGAAACGCTTGGCCGCTACATTGCGCTCGATTTTGGAATTGTGGGCTCGTTGTCTGAATTTGATAAGAATTATTTGGCACAGAACTTTCTGGCATTTTTTCAACGAGACTACCGCCGCGTCGCCCGCCTGCACATTGAGTCGGGCTGGGTGCCCGCCACGACACGTGAGGAAGAGCTTGAGGGGGCGGTGCGTGCAGTGTGCGAGCCTTATTTCGATCGCCCGCTGGCTGAAATCTCACTTGGTCAGGTGCTTTTGAGGCTTTTCCAGACATCGCGGCGCTTTAATGTTGAAATACAACCTCAGTTGGTTTTGTTACAAAAAACCTTATTGAATGTTGAGGGATTGGGACGCCAACTTGATCCGCAATTAGACTTATGGAAAACGGCCAAGCCGTACCTTGAGCGTTGGATGCATCAGCGCGTTGGCATCAGGGGTATACGGAAGAAATTGACGCAAGAAGCAGCACAGTGGTCGCAATGGTTGCCAGAGGTTCCTCGGTTGATCCACGCGCAGCTCAGTCGTCCGGATTTGTCTGCTGCGATGCTTGCTGAGTTACAGAGATCGCGGCAGGCACGTGAGCAGGGTAATCGGTTGTTGGTTGCACTGACTGGTGTGGCTGCGGTGGCGTTAGGCGTGGCTCTTTGGGCTTTGATCCGCTAAGCGCAGGTTGGTTTTATTTATTAATCCGTTGGCGCAAGCCAAATATTGAAGGCAGTGAATATGCTCTACGCAGAATTGTTCAAGTCGATGGAATCAGTGCGTTGGAATATGGCGACTGATATTCCATGGCAGGATTTTGATCGTAGCAAGCTCTCAGACGAGCAAGCGCAGACGATCAAGATGAACGCCATCACAGAGTGGGCGGCCCTTCCGGCAACGGAAATGTTTTTGCGTGACAATCGCGATGACAGTGATTTCTCAGCCTTTATGTCGGTTTGGTTCTTCGAAGAACAAAAGCATTCGCTCGTGCTGATTGAGTACCTGCGCCGTTTTGCGCCTGATCTCGTTCCGACTGAAGAAGAGTTGCATCGAGTGCGCTTTGAGTTTGACCCTGCGCCACCTCTTGAAACGCTGATGCTGCATTTCTGTGGCGAGGTGCGTTTGAATCACTGGTATCGTCGTGCCGCTGACTGGCATACAGAGCCCGTCATCAAAGCGATTTATAACGTGATTGCACAAGACGAGGCCCGGCATGCTGGTGCATATCTGCGCTATATGAAGCGCGCTCTGACGCAGCGTGGGCAAGATATCGCGACGCAAGCGCGCATGGCGTTTGCAAAGATTGGTGTGTTGATGGCCTCGGCACATCGGACCCCACAGGCATTGCACCCAACTAATTTGCACGTCAATAAGGATTTGTTTCCTAATGACACGGTTCAATCCAAGATGCCTGAGCCGGGCTGGCTAGAGCGTTGGTTGGACAACCAAATTGTGTTTGATAAAGCGTGGGAAGGTAAAGTGAGCACGCGCATTCTGCACAATATGTCTTTGTTGATGGATAGTTCGTTTAAAACGGTTCAGGATCTCAACCGGTACCGCAAAGAGCTGATGCGTGCCGCCCCAGGTGCGACGGATGCTACGCCTTCACCGGCTTAAACAAGGACTCTTTGCGCTGTGACAGCACGGTTTGAAAATAAGATACTGACGCCCGAGCAGTGCCTTGAACGCCTTTCGGTTGGGGCGTCAGTCAAGCCCGTGGTGTTCACCAATGGCGTGTTCGATATCCTGCATCGTGGCCATGCCACTTATCTGGACGAGGCGGCTCAGCTTGGTGGTGTACTGGTGGTTGGTGTCAATTCGGATGCCTCGGCTAAGCGGCTGGGAAAGGGTCCAGATCGTCCCTTGAACAACGAGCATGACCGTGCGGCCTTATTAGCTGCGATGGGCTGTGTGAGTGTTGTGATCGTTTTTGATGAAGACACCCCCGTTGAGCTGATCCGACGTTTGCGTCCAGACATCATCGTAAAGGGCGGTGATTACGATATGCGCACTTTGCCCGAGACCGCCTTAGTTGAAGGCTGGGGCGGGCGTGCGGTGGCGATTCCCTTCGAATTTGCCCGCTCAACAACCGCGCTCGTCAATAAAATTCGGCAAGCCTAGTCGCAGTGCTTCAGGCGTAAAACTTAAAATTTGAAGCGTGAGGTTGTGAAGCCGCTCAGTGGCTTGATTACCGTTTCAAATAGCGGTGTGGTCTCAAAGCTAGCGGCGGTACTGCGGGTGACCCGGTAAACCGTCATCGCGGGCGCTTGGCCCACCACAACAACCATCCGACCACCCACGCATAACTGATATTTCAGCGCGTCGGGAATCGCAGGGACTGCACCAGTGACGAGGATTGCATGGTGCTCAGTCGTACCCCAACCGTTACTGGCATCGCCCGTTTCCACCGTTACGTTGGTCACCCCTGCCTGTTGGAGATTCTGTTGTGCAAACGCAGACAGACGTGGGTCGATCTCAATCGAGGTTACGCAGTGCGATAGCTTTGCAAGTAAGGCAGCCTGATAGCCTGAGCCCGTGCCGACTTCGAGGACGCAGTCATCGGCGTGGAGCTGAAGCAGCTGAGTCAGCGTGGCTTCAAGCTTGGGCGACAGCATGGTCTGGTTGGTTTCGCCGGAGGAGATCGAAAGAGGAATCTCAATATCGGAAAACGCGAGGCTACGGTATCCAGCGGGAACAAAGAGTTCGCGACGCACGCTGAACAGGGCTTCGAGCAGGTTGTTATCAAAGACGCCACAAGGACGAATTTGTTGCTCAATCATGTTGAAACGGGCGCGTTCAATATCAGGCAGAGACGAAGCTTTCATGGGCACACTTTCAAGACGTATTGCGGAAAACCCTTATTGTAAGGGTTTTCCTGCCCATAGTTTGTGGAAGTGGTGCACCGGACCGTGGCCGTGGCCTACCTTGAGCATATCGGCGCTGGCAATCGCGGCCACCAAGTAGTCCTTTGCCGCCCGTGTCGCATCAATGACAGAGTCGGTTTGTGGCAAAAGGGCTGCGAGCGCAGCAGAGAGTGTGCAGCCAGTGCCATGGGTGTTTCGCGTTTGGATTCGATGGCCTGGTAATTCAATCATTTTGTCACCATCATGCAGGATATCGATGGTGTCGTTCCCTGGCAGATGGCCGCCTTTGAGCAGCACCCAGCGGTGTCCGCCGTGGGTCATCAGGTTTCGCAAGCGTTCGGCCACGCGTCGCATTTCCCGAACGGTTTCCACAGACCGCATTTCGAGCAGGACGCCGGCTTCAGGCAGATTGGGGGTGATGACTGTGGCGAGTGGCAGTAACTGCTCGCGCAGGGCGCCAACGGCCTTCTGTTCAAGTAAGAGATCCCCGCTTTTGGCCACCATTACGGGGTCGAGCACGAGGTGAGGTGGCTTGTGGTGCCCAAGGCGGTCTGCGACAACTTCGATGACACCCGTCTGCCCCAGCATGCCAACCTTTACGGCATGGATTTCAACGTCCGCAAACAACGTGTCGAGTTGTGCCCGCACAAACTGTGGGTTTACGGGCGAGATATCGGTGACGGCTTGTGTATTTTGGGCCGTCAGTGCAGCGACCACCGCGCATGCGTAGGCACCAAGTGCGCTCATGGCCTTCACGTCAGCGAGAATTCCCGCTCCGCCGGACGGGTCCATCCCGGCAATGGTCAGCGTGTTGGGAATTGCACGTACGGAGTCTGTGGACATTATTTGCTAGTTGTCGGAGATATTAGGCCTGACGTAGGCGAGCTTGGGGCAGCTGCGTACGTTTTACGCGGAACGCGGCCTGCGAGGTAAGCCTCGCGCCCGGCCTGGACCGCCTTATTCATTGCGCTGGCCATGAGGACAGGATGTGTGGCACCAGCAATCGCTGTGTTCATGAGTACGCCATCGCAACCCAACTCCATGGCGATTGCTGCATCCGAGGCGGTGCCTACTCCGGCATCCACTAGGACGGGCACTCGTGCCTGATCAATGATTAAGCGCAGATTCCAGGGGTTGAGGATCCCCATGCCAGAGCCGATTAAGGAGGCCAGTGGCATGACTGCGACGCAGCCTATGTCTTCGAGCATCCGACATTGCACCGGGTCGTCCGTGCAATACACCATGACATGAAAACCGTCCGCCACCAGGGTTTTTGCAGCCGCCAAGGTTTCCGGCATATTTGGAAACAGGGTGTGCGGATCACCCAATACTTCGAGCTTTACGAGCTTATGGCCATCGAGGAGTTCGCGCGCCAAGCGCAATGTGCGTACGGCATCGTCAGCTGTGTAACAACCGGCCGTATTTGGCAGGAGTGTGAACTGATTCGGCGGCAGATGTTCCAGCAGACTTGGTTCGTTTGCATTTTGGCCAATATTGGTTCGGCGGATCGCAACGGTGACAATTTGTGCGCCGCTCGCGTCGATCGCCTGACGCGTTTGTGCAAAATCTTGGTACTTCCCAGTACCCACGAGCAGGCGTGATTGATAAGAGGTCCCTGCAATCACTAATGGGTCGTTTGAGGTGGCAGTCATGAACGTGATCTTTAAATGGAAGGCATTGAAAGCAGGCCCTATTTTCGAACTTGTTGGAGCAGGGTGCAAATCGAGTCTGCGGCATCGATTAAGCGAGGTCCAGGTCTAAACAGGACGGCAGCATCCATCATATACACATGTCCGGCTTGTGCCGCCGGCAAGCCATTTTTTTTCCAATAATCCAGTGCTTCAGGGTCTTGCCGGGGCTGCGCCGTGGAGTCCGGGCGTCCGACGAGGACAACATCCGGCGCCTGAGCCAGCACACTTTCGGGGCTGATCAGCGGCGCAGCCGCCCCAGAGGCAGCAAAGACGTTTTGTCCCCCACACAGGGAGATTACCGTCGACAAAAGATTATTTCGATTTAAAGTGTATTGGGCGGGATGGCCAACTTGCAGAAAAATCTTCACTGGCGTGGTCGGGGGCGGGCGTAAGAGTGCCTCTAAGCGAGCCGAAAGTTCAGCAGTTTTTTTGCTTGCTATCTGCGTAGTCCCTAATAGCTCTCCAAGCCTTGCAATGTTGTCGCCCACCCCAGCCAATCTTGTTGGTGCGCTGATAAAGAACGGTATGTTCAGCACCTTGAGCGCTTCGTGTTGCGAGGGTAGCCATCCTACGATCAGATCTGGTGCGTAAGCGGCTACTCGCTCCGGATCCGGGTTGACGCCATCTCCAATGCGGGGGAGTTCACGCGCTTGCGGCGGATAGTCACTGGGCGTGACAGTTGCCACAATTTGATTGCCACCTCCAGCGGCAAAGACGAGCTCGGTTGCGTGGGGGCTAAGCGTCACGACACGCCGTGCAGGCCGCTCCAGCACGACATTGCGACCGCTATCGTCGCGCACCACGATCTCTGCCCAAGCCTGAGCGCCTTGCAGGACACAACAGACCAGGCAGAGAACGAGGCGACGCAACATGTCTTTACATCCGCAGGGCAAGATTTACAAACACGTTTGAGCCCGGCGTGTTGTAGCCCTGAACCAAAGTATATTGCTGCCCAAACACGTTGTTCCAACGTAGTTGCACCTCGGCGTTATCTGAGACCGGATAGCTTGCTGCGAGATTTAAGAGATTGAAGCCGGCCAAGGTGTCGCCCGAGAAGGAGTCCCGCCGGGCGCTGGTGACATAGAACTCGGCCGTCAGGCGCCCGCGCCCAATGGACTGATCTACCGCGAGCTTTAACACCTGTTGAGCCCGCTGCGGCAGCAGCTCTCCGGTGTCTGCGTTACGCGGATCAAGCCAGTCGAAACTACCCCTCACGAGGGTTGAAGAGCCCAAGCGCTGGTTGCCCGTAAGCGTGACACCCTGTATGGTCGCTCGTCCAATATTTGTTGGTATGTAGGGCGAATAGGGGTCGGCCGCTATGCTCGGTTGGTTCAAGATCAGATTCGAAATCTCGTTGCGATATATCGTGAGCCCGAGCTGAGTCTTGTCTGTGGTGTATCGTAAACCCGCTTCGACGTTGCGTGATTTCTCTGGCTGCAGCAAGGGATTGCCCATAAAAAATGGGGTCACTGGCCAATACAGTTCGTTAAAGTTCGGTGCCCGAAAACCGGTGTTAGCACCAACGCTTGCACGCCAATTCTTTGACAACTCAAGCCCATAGGTCAGACTGCCTGTGACGAAGTTTCCGTACTGAGAGTTGTTATCCGTGCGCACGCTGCCTTGAACCGATTGCGGGCCCCAGTTGCCCCGATAAATGGCTAGTAACGAGTTGGTGTAACGTGAGGTCTGCTGGTAGTTCACAAAGGCAGGCGCCATGTAGTCGCCATTTGATAACGTACCATCCACGCTTTGCTCAAGTCGCTCATAGGCCAGGCTGACGATTTGGGTCGGTGAAAACTTCAAGTCGTTTTGCCATACGTATTGATTTTGGCGTGTTTTGAAGTACTGCGTGCCATCCAGCACGCCTGTCGTAGCGCCTATCGTTTTGTAGTCATCGACAGAGAATCCAGCGCGCAGTGTGCTGGTCCAAAGCGCGGAAACGACGTTGCGGCTAGTCAGCATATTGCTGCTTAGGGTTTGTACGCCGCGGTCGTTAAAGTAAGGCATGCCCATGTCGTAGCCGCCGTTTACGGTCGACTGGAACGTCTGCAGCGTTAGTGTTTGACCTGGCTTGTACGTGTAGCCTAGTGTGCCGCCTACGTTGCTGCGGTAATACGAGTCTTTGTCAGGGTTGTAATAGTAGGCACTGCTGCGGTTGGTGTTGAAACCCCCGCTTTGCCCATAGCCACCGTACAAGCTGTACACCCAACCCTCTGCTGCTCCTGAGAAACCTGCATCATATTGGGTGGTGGCATAGGTGCCGACACCCGCATTGGCATAGGCCGAAAAGGGTCTATCTTGCTCTCCACGGGTAATGACGTTGATCACACCACCAATCGCATCGGCACCATACAGGCTGCTACTTGTGCCCCGCACCACCTCGATGCGCTCGACACTGTTGAGTGGAATCGCATTGATCGACGGCAGGCCATTTGTGGCGTTGTTAATGCGCAGGCCATCGATCAGCACCAAAGATTGATTGCTATTGGTCCCGCGGATGTTCAGCGTATTGAGTGTCTGTGGACCACCGTAATTGACGGTTTCAATACTGTGTTGCCTGATCAGTGCATCGCCTAGCGTGCCGTTTGGCAAATTGTCCAGATTTTCGCGGCTGATGACGCTATTGTCGCCGAGCGTGTCGCCTAAGGGCTCAGGGGTTCGCGCAGGGGTGACAACGATTGTAGATAGCTGTGGGATTTGTGAAGTGGGGCCTGGGCTTGGGTCAGCGTTTTGAGCGAAAACGCATGTTGTGGCTGCCCAAAGGACAGCACCGGCGGAAAGCCGGAGAAAGGGATGTTGCATAAGAACCTCATTTAAGGCGTGCGTCCCCGCACAACCATTCCGTGAAAGAAATCCCGGCTGTTTGTCCAGATATTTCCGCTTGAGGTGGCCGGTATCGGGCTGGCCTTGAACGAACAGCGAGGTGTTCAAGGTTGACCGTTGCGGGGGCAGCACAGGCACAACCGTCAAAAAAGACGTGTTTCCCTGTTTCCCGTTTAACTTTCCCAATGCGACCAATTTGCTTGTGGCAATAAGGTCTTTGCATCGAAAGCACCAACTCTGCTGTCAATGTAGCATGCCCCTGTTTTTGGTACGATGTCGGGTTGGCTGCCTTAGGGTTATTCGCCACTCTACTTTTAAGCAAGACAATCATGTCCTATCCAAAATTACCCTACCCAATTGAGAGCTACACGCGAGGTGCGGAGTTTGCTCGACGCTTGGGTCGGCGGATGATGATTTTGGATGGCGCGATGGGCACAATGATCCAGCGCTACAAACTGTCCGAAACGGATTTTCGTGGCACACGCTTTGCCGAGCATGGTAGGGACGTCAAGGGTAATAACGAGCTCTTAACGCTGACTCGTCCGGACATCATTCGTGAAGTGCACGAGGGATATCTGCAGGCGGGCGCCGACGTCGTTGAGACCAATACGTTTGGTGCGACAACGATCGCTCAGGGCGACTACGACTTGGCTGAACTCGCTTATGAGTTAAATCTCGAGTCCGCTCGCATTGCACGCAAGGCCTGCGACAAATTCAGTACGCCTGAGCAACCGCGGTTCGTCGCAGGTGCCTTAGGCCCACAACCTAAAACAGCTTCGATCTCGCCAGATGTGAATGACCCCGGTGCGCGTAACGTCACGTTTGACGAATTGCGTATTGCGTACGCCGAGCAGCTCAATGGCTTGCTGGACGGAGGGATTGATCTGGTCTTGATCGAAACCATTTTTGACACCCTCAATGCGAAGGCCGCAATTTTTGCAGTCGAGGAGGTTTTCGAAGCGCGCGGTGAACGGCTGCCGGTGATGATTTCCGGTACGGTGACCGATGCCTCCGGACGAATCTTGTCTGGTCAGACGGTTGAAGGGTTCTGGAACTCTGTGCGGCATGCTCGTCCGATTACGATCGGCTTGAACTGCGCACTGGGTGCGGCTCTGATGCGCCCCTACATTGCCGAGCTCTCCAAGATCTGCGATACCTACGTTTGTGTTTACCCCAACGCAGGTCTGCCTAATCCGATGAGTGAGACGGGTTTCGATGAAACCCCTGCAGATACTTCAAGTTTGCTCGAGGAGTTCGCGCGTGCCGGCTTTGTCAACATGGTGGGTGGCTGCTGCGGAACGACGCCGGAGCATATCGCGGCCATTGCAGAAAAAGTGTGTGCTTTACCGATACGCGTCGTACCTGAGATTGCGGTTAAAACCCGACTCTCCGGTCTCGAAGCCTTAAACATTGATGAGTCGACGCTGTTTGTTAACGTCGGTGAGCGCACCAACGTGACGGGCAGCAAAATGTTTGCCCGTTTGATTCGCGAAGAGAAATATGACGAAGCTGTTGCTGTAGCGCGCCAACAAGTTGAGAATGGTGCGCAGATTATCGATATCAACATGGATGAAGCCATGTTGGATTCGGTCGCTTGTATGCATAGATTCCTCAACCTGATTGCGTCTGAGCCAGATATCGCGCGCGTGCCTGTCATGATCGACAGCTCGAAGTGGTCTGTGATTGAAACGGGCCTCAAGTGTGTGCAAGGTAAGTCCATCGTTAACTCGATCTCGCTCAAAGAGGGTGAAGAGCCCTTTTTGAAGCAGGCGCATCTGTGCCGCCGGTATGGCGCGGCTGCCGTCGTGATGGCCTTCGATGAAAAAGGTCAGGCTGATACGCTCGAGCGACGTAAAGAAATCTGTACGCGCGCTTACCGTCTGCTGGTCGACGTTGTTGGGTTTCCCCCGGAAGATATTATTTTTGATCCGAACGTTTTTGCTATTGCAACAGGCATTGACGAGCACAACCACTACGCAGTGGATTTCATTGAATCGACAAAATGGATTCGTAACGCGTTGCCCCATGCGCGTATTTCCGGCGGCGTATCGAACGTAAGCTTTTCGTTCCGCGGCAATGAGCCGATGCGCGAAGCGATCCATACCGTGTTCCTGTACTACGCGATCCGTGAAGGCATGACGATGGGTATCGTCAATGCAGGCCAGCTTGGTGTGTATGCCGAACTGGCCCCTGCGTTGCGCGATCTTGTAGAAGATGTTGTGCTGGATCGTGCCCAGCCTGTCGGGCATACAGACCCAGCCGATACGCGCACACCGACTGAGCGCTTGGTTGCTTTTGCGGATTCCGTAAAGGGCTCAGGCGCCAAAAGAGAGGAAGACCTCACGTGGCGTCAGCAGTCTGTTGAAAAGCGCCTGGCGCATGCGATGGTGCATGGTATTACGCAGTTTATTGTTGAAGATACCGAAGAGATTCGCCAGCAGATCTCTGATCGCGGCGGCCGACCTATTGAGGTCATCGAAGGCCCGTTGATGGACGGCATGAATATCGTCGGCGATTTGTTTGGCGAAGGCAAAATGTTCTTGCCGCAGGTCGTCAAATCTGCACGCGTGATGAAGCAAGCCGTCGGGCATCTCGTCCCCTTCATTGAAGAAGAGAAGAAATTAATTGCTGCAGCCGGAGGCGATGTCCGTGCCAAGGGCAAAATCGTGATCGCCACCGTAAAAGGTGACGTACACGACATTGGTAAAAACATCGTGACTGTTGTGCTTCAGTGTAATAACTTTGAAGTGATCAATATGGGTGTGATGGTGCCCGCAGCAGAGATCCTGGCGCGGGCGAAAGCCGAACAAGCTGACGTGATTGGCTTGTCTGGACTGATTACGCCCAGCCTGGAAGAAATGGCTTATGTCGCAAGCGAGATGCAGCGCGACGAGTACTTCCGTAGCCGCAAGATCCCGCTCATGATTGGAGGTGCGACGACCAGTCGGGTTCATACCGCCGTCAAGATTGCACCGCACTACGAGGGGCCTGTTATTTATGTTCCGGACGCCAGTCGTTCGGTGGGCGTTGCGCAGAACCTCGTATCCGAGACGGCGAATACCTATCTCGAAGAGTTGGCCGTTGAATACGAAGATGTTCGTCGCCGTCATGCAAATCGCCAGGCCGCACCCTTGATGTCGATTACGGATGCCCGTGCTGCCAAACCAGCGATTGATTGGTCTGCCTATCAACCACCACGCCCTAAGTTCATTGGTCGCCGCACGTTTAAGAACTTTGATTTGGCTGAGCTTGCTCGCTATATCGACTGGACGCCGTTCTTTCAGACCTGGAGCTTATTTGGACAGTTCCCAGCGATTCTCGATGACCATGTTGTCGGTGAGCAGGCTCGTAAAGTCCATCAGGACGGACAAGCGATGCTTAAGCGCATGATTGACGGGCGCTGGTTAACCGCGAACGGTGTCGTAGGTTTCTATCCGGCCAATACCGTCAATGATGACGACATCGAGATCTATCAGGACGAGACGCGCGAGAAGGTGTTGTTTACCTGGCGAGGGCTGCGGCAACAAGGCATCAAGCGCGAAGGCGTTGAAAATAAATGTTTAGCGGATTTCATTGCCCCCAAATCTTCGGGTGTTGTCGATTACATCGGCTTGTTTGCGGTCACGGCAGGTATTGGCGTCGACAAGAAAGAAAAAGAATTTGAGCTTGCAAACGACGACTACTCGTCCATCATGTTCAAGTCGTTAGCAGATCGCATGGCGGAGGCCTTTGCCGAAGCACTGCATGCGCGCGTGCGACAAGATCTGTGGGGTTACGGGGCGAATGAAACGCTGACGAATGAACAGATGATTAAGGAAGAGTACGTGGGCATTCGGCCTGCACCAGGCTATCCCGCATGCCCGGAGCACGTCGTCAAACGCGAAATGTTCGAGGTCTTGGACGGCGCAGATATTGGCATGATGTTGACCGAAAGTTATGCCATGCATCCAGCGGCGAGCGTATCGGGGTTTTATTTTAGTCATCCCCAGTCACAGTACTTTAGCGTTGGTCCGATCGGCGAGGATCAGGTTGAGGATTATGTGAAGCGTTCCGGGCGAACTGAGAAAGACGTCAAACGCACGTTGGCACCTAACTTAGGCTAGCTGACCTTAGACCGATCGTTCAAGTACCAAGGTGAGGGCGACTGCTGCCACCAACATTCCTGTTCTTGCGTTAAGACCCAACGCGTTGTTGCGGTTTTCGACGAAGCGATACAGCAAAGCACCTGCTGCTAAGGATAGGGCGACAGCCACAATAATGCCTACCGCGTTGATCGACAGGCCTGTCGGGAACCACACGCTCCAAAGCGCATTGATGCCAATGCAAATGCCGTAGTGAATTAAAAAAATGGAGTAAGAGCGCTCTCCCAACCAATTCAGTACAGGGTGATCTCCCCAGTGTTCAAGTCGCCCCCTTAGGTCCGCGATGGCAAGGAGCAGGGCAGTGATCGTGGCGGTGGCAGCGGACTTGCGAAACTCTAGCCACAATGCGACCGCGCCAAGAAGCGTAATCAAGACGAATCCGAACCGCCCTAAACGCGTATGCGCTGTCCAATAGGCCAATACGCCTAAGCCGTAATAACCAAAGAAAAAGGGTGCGTAGGCCTCTAGCGA
>CAMCWG010000004.1 GCA_945882005.1 Bordetella parapertussis | reverse complement strand
TTATCGGGTAACCCTTTGGCAGTCGCTGCAGGGCTAACCACACTCAATTTAGTAAGTGCGCCAGGATTTTATGAAAAATTATCAGAAAATATTACAAGCCTCTTAGAAGGCCTGGAAGAATTAGCTAAAACAGCCGGACATGATTTTTCATCGGATCACATTGGTGGGATGTTTGGAATTTATTTTGCTAAAAATAAACCAGCAACCCTCCAAGATGTCACAAATTCTGATGCTGAAAAATTTAAGCGTTTTTTTCATGTGATGCTTGACGAGGGGGTTTACCTAGCCCCGTCAGCTTATGAAGCCGGATTTTTATCGATTCAACACTCAGAATTAGTAATCGGTGAAATGTTAAGGGCTGCGAAGATAGCTTTAGGAAAGATATAAATGATTTTTAATTAGTTGCAATCCAAAGACTTTTATGAGTCCTATAAAAAATCTAATCACTGTAGTGGATATCTCTCACATAGACTGCTTCATAAAATCCGTATTTTGTAATTCCTCAGCTTGAATTTGTAATTCCCAAGTCAGGAATAATGTGTAGATTCAACCCATTTGAATAGCTGTATCCACTTTAAGTTTACACTACTTTTTCGAGGACTAACAGGTTTTAAAACCCTCGGAGCTTCGACACAGTCTATAATAATTAATACTTTAGATGGTGCTATTTTATTTAAATGGCACTGCGGTAGCTATACTATTGAGATATTGAAATTTTATCTAATCCAAAAAACAATTCAATGACCATTCATCGGATCCCTAGACTCAAGGAATAAAAGCAGTCAGCCCTGAATAATTAAGAGATTACTGATTTAGTTGAAATTATTTTAATTTTGGTATGCATAGACTTACAATTTAAAGTATTCAAACCCATCATTCCTTCAAATTATTAGAAGGTTTAAATGGCCCTAAAACATCTACCTGCTACAAATTTTTTTGGTTACCGCTCTTTAGCGGATTATTTAAATATGAAGCTCCGACTTGGGCAACTGTCTGAACTGATCATATGGAAAGTTGTAGAGGCTATTTTTGCGAAGCGTGTTGTCAGAAAACGTGGACATTCCGCTATATGTTCTTATTGCTTACCAACCAGTTTTGTGGTGGACAAGACTACTTTTTCTGGCAAATACCCTCACATTTAGTGACCCAATGATTGAATAAATTTTTTTTTTCGATAATCTTTTTGATAATATGTGCGATTACCCTGAGTTAGCGAATAGGTACATGCATGCTTTAAAGTGGCTTAAAATTTACAAAAAATTCGTAAAAAACCCTTGGAACAAGTGTACTTTAAATGACTAATAACGCGTGAATTTGCGAACGGCAAAAAGCATCGGATAAATGGGGGTAGGTGTCAACTCGGTAATTTGTAATTTGTAGCTTGCCTTGCTAAATGAGGCTGTGAATTTAGTATTCTCGTGTTCGATTATTTTTTGGATGCAGTAGACCATGATTCTGATTACCGGTGATGTGCAAATGAACAATTTCAATTTACTCGTGCTAGCTGGTGGTTTTGGAACGAGGCTCCGCTCTGTAGTGGCAGATGTGCCTAAGGCGCTGGCACCGGTTGCCGGGCAGCCATTTCTTCAATATCTGGTTGAGGCCTGGCTAGAGCAGGGCTTGACCCAATTCACTTTTTTGCTTCATCATCAGGCCTTTCTTATAGAGGCTTTTCTGGAGCAGCAGAAAGCAACAGGCCGACTGCAGGACTGCGAAATACTTATATCGTCTGAGCCGCAAGCTTTGGGCACTGGTGGGGCGGTTGCCTTGGCTGTTCGGCAACTTGGATTGACAGAATCATTTCTTGTTACCAATGCTGATACATGGATCGGCAGTGGAGTCGAGCGTGTTTCTGCAGCAGCTATTCCGGCTATCGGCATTGTTCGCGTGAAAAATTCGAATCGTTATGGATTCGTCAAGGTGCGGGAAGACAGGATAGTCTCCTTTGAGGAGAAGCAGAACAGGTGTAGACCGGGGTGGATCAATGCCGGGTTGTATCATTTGCATGCTGATCTTTTTCAAAATTGGGACGGCCAGCCTTTTTCCCTTGAGCGCGACCTTTTCCCCAAGCTTATAGCTGCCGGTCAACTTCACGCCGTTCCTTTGGAGACAGAGTTTATCGATATTGGCATTCCCGATGATTACCATCGATTTAACCGCTGGATTGATTCGGGAAAATCTGGAGTATTGTGAGCAGTTTAAACCTATTCTTAATCTCTGAGCTCGCTCCATTGCGTGAAGCCCTGGTCAAGATTGAAGCCAACCACCATGGCATTATTCTTACCACCAGTACCTCAAATAAAGTGAGTGGATTGGCAACAGATGGCGATATCCGCAGAAAATTACTTACTGGCGCATCTCTTGATGACCCAATTTCGTCCTGTACTAATTCCGAATTTGTGTGGGCGGATCAGACCACCTCTCGCGAATTGCTCCTGAAACAGCTTGATCACCGTATCCGAGTGATTCCTTTGCTGGATGCTGCTCGGCGTTTGGTTGGTATCGTTAGCCGCGATTATCTACCAATGCAAGTTGAGGAGCGAACGTACGCCCGCGCTCGCTCACCTGTGAGAATAAGCTTCGGAGGCGGCGGATCTGATTTAACTCAATTTTTTGCGGGCGATGGTGGTGCAGTCCTGAACACAACTATATCCCTCTACAGCCATGCTACCTTGAGGATGCGAGGTGATGATCGCGTCATTATTCATTCCCGGGATCTGGAAGAGTCTCTATACGCAGATAACCTACAAGATGCATTGGTCCAGCAAGGGCGATTTGGCCTTATCCAGTCGCTGCTTAAGGCGGTACAGCCTGACTTTGGATTTGAACTCTATTTGCATTCTGATTTTCCAATGAACTCAGGGTTAGGAGGATCGGCCGTTGTATCTGCTACAGTACTTGGTTGTTTCAATCAGTTTCGTCAGGATCGATGGGATTTACACGAGCTTGCCGAGTTGGCATTTCAGTCCGAACGCCTCTATCTTGGAGTAGCTGGCGGCTGGCAGGATCAATATGCAACTGTTTTTGGTGGCTTTAATTTCATGGAATTCAGAATGGACCAGAATATTGTCCACCCGTTGCGAATTCATCCTGATATTTTACTTGAGCTTGAGGAAAGCCTGATCTTGTGTGATACCGGAACTCCCCATGATTCTGGTGATATCCATAAGGATCAGCGTCAGAACATGAAGAGGAAGGATATCCGCTTGAAAGTCCAGTCCAACGTTGAGCTAACATACCGGATGCGGAATCATCTACTTCGTGGCAGACTGTTCCAATTTGGACAATCTCTTCATGAAGCGTGGGAATTAAAGCGTCAATTCAGCGATAAAATATCCAACGCTCGACTCGATAAAATTTATGACGATGCATTCAAGTTCGGCGCTGTTGGCGGGAAACTTCTTGGTGCTGGCGGAGGAGGATTTTTTCTTTTTTATGCTCCTCCTTTCAGTAAGCATGATCTAATTCATAACCTTGAAGAGGCTGGTCTGAATGTCCGCTCCTTCCGTTTTGAGAAGGATGGCTTGCGTGCCTGGTCCGCTCGAGAACGTAAAAATCACTTAGAAATATAAAGTCAATGAAGATGAAAATTGGGCGCTATGAAATTGGTGGGAGCCGAACATTTGTGATTGCCGAGATAGGCAACAATCACAACGGTAATTTTGAACGTGCAATTCAAATGGTTGATCTCGCTTTAGACATAGGCGCGGACTGTGCCAAATTTCAAATGCGCCACTTGGACCAGGTTTATCGTCAACGTACCCTGCGCAAAGATGGCGAAGATCTTGGTACCGAGTATGTGCTCGACTTGCTGCGTCGCTTTGAGCTATCTCTGGATCAGCACCAGAAGCTGGCTGCTTATTGCAAAGAAAAGGGCATTCTCTACCTTTGCACACCTTGGGATGCTGTTAGCGTAGCCGTGCTCGAAGAGTTAGGCGTTCCAGCGTACAAAGTAGCATCCGCAGATTTGACTAATCTTCCATTGCTTGACAGACTTTGTGCGACCGGTAAGCCTCTTATACTTTCCACTGGAATGAGCGTGAAAGAAGAAGTGCAGATCACGGTAGACTTTTTAAAGAGTCGCGACGCCCGTTTCGTTCTACTTCACTGTAACAGCACTTATCCTGCACCCTTGCATGATATCCAGCTAAGATGGATGACAAAACTACAGGAAATCCACCCTTTGGTCGGTTACTCAGGCCATGAGCGCGGTATTGCGGTATCGCTTGGCGCTGTTGCTTTGGGCGCATGCGTGATTGAGCGGCATTTCACCCTAGACCGCACGATGGAAGGGCCCGATCATGCGGCCAGTCTGGAACGTGAAGAGTTCAAACGTCTGATAGATGGAGTCCGAGAGATTGAACAGGCACTTGGCGACGGGCACCATCGTTATGTATCCCAGGGAGAAATGATTAATCGAGAAAACCTTGCAAAGAGCCTTGTTGCTGCATCAGCGCTTAGCAAGGGAACGATCCTGACAGCGGATCATGTCAAAGTTCGAAGCCCTGGACAGGGTCTTTCTCCCCAGTATTATGAAGAGCTTTTGGGCCGAACTTTGCAGCATGATTTGAATGAGGAAGACTTTTTCTATCCTTCCGACCTAAAAAATACGCGTATCGAGCCACGTAGTTATTCCTTCCCTCGCCCTTGGGGTGTGCCAGTGAGGTATCATGACTTTCAGGAGTATAGCAACCGCATAATTCCGGATCTTTTTGAGTTCCACCTCTCATACTCCGACATGGAACTCAATCCTGGCGATTTTCTGAAGGGTTCTTACTCATTTGGTTTTGTGGTGCATGCACCAGAGTTGTTTGCTGGTAGTCGCCTGATGGACCTTGCATCCCCAGATGAGTCTTATCGCGCACAGTCCTTGCGGGAAACCCAGCGGGTGATCGATATCACCCGTGTTTTGAAACCCTATTTTCCCAAAACGCAACGCCCCATGATCGTGGCCAATATCGGTGGATTTACGATGGACGAGCCACTTCCTCCGTTTCTTATCCAAGACTACTTTGAGCGTTTTGCTCGGAGTTTGAGCGAACTTGATATGGAGGGTATTGAGCTGATTCCCCAGACGATGGCGCCTTTCCCCTGGCACTTTGGTGGACAACGCTATCAAAACCTGTTTGTGAAAGCTGATGAAATTTTGTTTTGGTGCAATAAATTAGGACTTCGGATGTGCTTTGATATTTCACATAGCCGTTTGGCTTGTAACCATCTCAGCATCGATTTTTACGAATTTGCCGAAAAAGTCGCTCCTCTGACAGCACACCTTCATCTTGGAGATGCACGGGGGTTAAATGGTGAGGGCCTGCAGATTGGCCAAGGTGATCTCGACTTCTCAAGGTTAGGGGCAATTCTGCGGAAGGCTTGTCCCCAGGCTTCTTTTATTCCTGAAATCTGGCAGGGCCATAAAAATGGTGGTGAAGGTTTCTGGATTGCGCTTGAAAAGCTTGAGGGGTTGTTGTGAAAGAACTCGCAAGGGAATGGAACTGGGAAGTAAACATACAGAAGGATAGCTGTTTTCAAATCGAGGTGTTGACTCGTCAAAAAGGTAGTATTCTAAAATTAAGAATTGTTGAAGCAGTTATATGACTAGTATGAAATTCTTAAGTCCCTGAGGGCTGGGGTATCGAAATTAGAGGGCATCTCAAAAAAATGTGTGAATGCATTAGCATTTTCTTAAATGAGATTGCGCGAATTTTGCAAGGCTATATTTTTTGTGGGTAGGTTGAAAAAGAGTTTTTTGTTCATTTAGGCTGATTGAAAGTGCTTAATTTTGCCACAGTCTTTGTTGCTGCGAATGCAATAGAAAACCTGAAAAGCGGGCTAGTAAGTCCCGCACCTTAATATCTTTAGTGGAGCTGAATTTATGGGTGATGTTGTAGCGATTATTCCTTCGCGGGGGGGATCAAAAGGCATTCCTGGAAAAAACTTGAAGCAGGTATGTGGCTCGCCACTGCTGGCCTGGTCTATCATGCAGGCAAAAGCTGCTACGTCCGTGGACTCGGTATGGGTTACCTCTGACAGCGATGATATTCTGGCTGTTGCTTGTGAGTACGGTGCTAATCCATTGAGGAGACCGGACTCTCTGTCAGGCGATAATGCCAGCTCGGAGTCCGCCTGGCAGCACGCTCTGCAGGAAATCGAACGCTCTGGTGTGGTGGTGGACTTCGTCATCGGGATGCAGGCAACTTCCCCAATCCGCGCCCCATCTGATCTGAATGAGGCCGTAGAAAAGGTAAGGCAGGAAAATCTGGATTCATTACTGACGGTAACTGAGGTAGAGGATCACTTTAACTGGCGCCTTGGGTCGGATGGACCGGAATCCATCAACTACGACTATCGTTTTCGTAAAAGACGGCAATTGATCGAAAAAAACTACCTTGAAAATGGATCCTTCTATATTTTTCGACCGACCATCCTAAAAAATTTCAACAATCGACTTGGAGGAGCTATTGGTATGCATGTGATGGAGCGTCATAAAATGTTCCAAATAGACAATCCTGAAGACATCGTTTTGTGCGAGGCGATCATGCGGGGATATGGCTTGGACCGGATATGAACACTTATCTCGAAAGTCTGTTTTCGCTTCATGGTAAGGTGGCTTTGGTGACCGGTGCTTCGCGTGGCATCGGTATAGGTGTTGCCGAAGCCCTTGCTTCATCCGGCGCTCAAGTCCTAGGGCTTGGACGTTCTGAGCTATTGCCTAGTAAGTTTGTCGCTGGTATCGAGTATCGCCAGTGTGACGTTCTTGATGCTTCTAAATTTGCCGTGATTTGCGCAGAGCTGTTTGACGAATATGGTCGAATTGACGTGCTTGTCAACGTTGCTGGGATCTCTTTGCCGAAAGCTGAAGGCCAGCAAGTTCAGAGGGATTTTGAGCGTACTATCGCTACCAATCTTATAGCTGCACATCATTGTTGTCAGGCTGTAAGCGGTTATATGAAAAAGAGTGGAGGCGGCTCAATTATCAATGTCACCAGCATCGGCTCTGTACTTGGATTCCCTGGAAATCCGGCCTATATCGCATCTAAGGGCGGGTTACGCATGCTGACGCAAGCATTGGCGTTAGACCTCGCACCGGATCAAATACGCGTCAACAATCTTGCACCTGGGTACATCAGGACAGATATGACGGAAGCTAGTTTCAATGATACATCGAAGCATGCTGAACGCCTGCAGCATATGATAATCAAGCGCTGGGGAGCTCCTGAAGATCTCGCTGGAGCTGTTATTTTCCTAGCATCCAGAGCCTCAGCATATGTGACAGGAATCGACCTTTTCGTAGACGGCGGCTGGACTGCTAAGGGGCTGTAATTGGGAAAAATTGGGTTTATGCAAGGCCGGTTGAGTGCCATCTTTGATGGTCGCATTCAATCTTTTCCATGGACCTGCTGGCAAGACGAGTTTGAGCAGGGGGCTAAGCTCGGTTTTGGGTTGATGGAGTGGACGTTAGATCAGGATCGTCTATATGAAAACCCACTTTTGACCAAGGTTGGTCAGGCACAGATCCGGTCACTTTGTCAGCGCTACCAGTTTGATATTGCTTCCTTGACAGGCGACTGCTTCATGCAGGCGCCTTTCTGGAAGGTGGATGGTGCAGAACGTCAGGCCCTTGAACAGGATTTTGTCGCCATTGTAAATTCCTGTGCAGCTGTTGGTATCTCGATGCTGGTTATACCTCTTGTGGACAAAGGCAGTCTAGAAAACCCTGAGCAAGAAGAAGTCCTGGTTTCCTATTTGCAGAGCCAAGCCGTGCTCCTTATTGATAAGGGTTTGCAGGTAATATTCGAGAGCGATTTTCAGCCGCTAGAACTAGCTCGTTTCATAGGGCGCCTCGATCCAGTCCTGTTCGGTATCAACTACGACATTGGCAACAGTGCTTCGCTCGGCTTCAATCCTGTCGACGAAATCTTGGCATATGGGAGCCGTATTGTCAATGTGCACATCAAGGACCGCGTTCTCAACGGAGCCACTGTTCCATTGGGCACAGGCAACGCCGATTTTCCGACTGTATTTGCTACTCTTGCTAGTAGTGGCTACGAAGGCAACTTTATTCTCCAGACTGCCCGAGCTACAGATGGAGACCATGCAGGTGCGTTATGCCGTTACCGTGATATGGCAATTGCCTGGTTAAAGCGCAATGAACTTTGACCTTGCTGGCAAGGGAGCTTTGATAACTGGATCCTCCCGGGGTATCGGTAGGGCGATTGCCGAGGTGCTTCATGCGGAAGGCTGTCGTATCGTTCTCAATAGCCGAAACGCGTCTGATCTAGCCTCTACTGCAGAGAAATTACCTGGAGCACTGTTTGTGGATGGCGATGTAACGCGACCTGATGAAGCCCGCCGCGTGGTGGCTAATGCTGTGGATTCCCTGGGTGGGCTCGATATATTGATTTGTAATGTGGGTAGTGGTCGCTCAGTTGCACCCGGGAGCGAGACTTACGAAGAGTGGCAACGTGTCTTCGGGCTGAACCTGTGGAGTACAACCAATACCGTCGAATCGGCAAGCGAAGCGCTGACCGTTTCTAGCGGGGTGATTGTTTGTGTTTCTTCGATATGCGGTCTTGAATTCGTAAGGGGTGCGCCAGTTACCTATTCCGCTGCGAAGTCTGCGCTCCATGCTTATGTACGTGGCATTGCCCGCCCCTTGGGTAAGAGGGGAATTCGTATCAATGCTATAGCACCTGGAAATATTCTCTTTGAGGGTTCGGTGTGGGCGAGTAAGCTAGCTGAGGATTCTTCTACTGTTCAGGCCATGTTGGAGAAGGATGTTGCCCTAGCCAGCCTTGGTAGTCCTAGCGATGTGGCGAATTTAGCTGCCTACCTTGCGTCGCCTTGTGCAGGGTTTGCTACGGGAGGGGTTTGGGCGCTTGACGGTGGTCAAATTCATTCATGAAAATACTTTTGGAAAAGATGTGAGTAAGTCGTATGAAAAATTCGATCTGACAGGTAAAACTGCGCTGATTACAGGGGCTGCTGGGCTTCTAGGCCGAGAGCATGCTTCTGCTTTATTGGAAAGTGGTGCGACGATTGTTCTGACCGATGTGAGCATCAGTGCGCTGACTGAGGTTCGCGATGATCTCAGCCGGGATGCGAATGTCTCGCGTATCCTGACCCTTGTAATGGATGTTTCCCGGCCAGAGTCGATCCAGGCAGCGACCAGGAAGTTGGCCTTAACGTGCGACAGGATAGATATTCTCGTCAACAATGCCGCGATAGACCCAAAGGTAAAAGGGGATCAGGGGATTCAGGAGACATCTCGTCTAGAGAATTTTTCAATAGAGGAATGGGAACTGCAAATTGCTGTCGGCCTCACCGGCGCGTTTCTTTGTAGTAAAATATTTGGTAGTGCCATGGCTTCAGATGGCAAGGGGGGAGTGATTCTAAACATCGCTTCAGACTTGTCCGTCTTCTCACCTGATCAGCGTATCTATCGAAAAGATGGTGTAGCCGATCATTTACAACCGGTCAAGCCTGTGACTTATTCTGTAATCAAGGCCGGATTGGTTGGGTTGACGCGATATCTTTCTACCTACTGGGCAAACTATGGTGTACGCTGCAACGCCTTATCTCCGGGTGGGGTTTTTAATGGGCAGGGCGATGAGTTCGTTCAGCGGCTTACCTCACTGATCCCCTTAGGCCGTATGGCTCATCGAGATGAATATCGCGCAGCCGTACAATTCCTTTGTTCAGATGCTTCTGCTTATATGAACGGGCAGAACATCATTATTGATGGGGGGAGATCTGTGTGGTGAATAAATTTTTGCTAAGACCTCTTTGGTGACTAATCCATGCGGATACTAATTGTTGGCATGGGTTCTATTGGTAGGAGGCATATAAGCAATTTACAAAAATTGGTGGATCGACCTGAGTTCATATTGTTGCGTAACCCTAATAAGGAATATGAGTTCAGTTCTGATTTGGGTGCAATTATCGTTAAGTCTTTCACAGAGGCAATAACCTTACGCCCAGCATTCGCCGTGATCGCTTCGCCTTCAGTGTTTCATTTCGAAGCACTTCAAGCCCTGCTACCGGCGCAAATCCCTTGTTACGTTGAAAAACCTCTAGTAACCACTGAGGCACAGATCCAACAACTCGAGCTTCTGATTTCTAGCACGACGCGCGTGCCAACCACGATGACTGGCTGCAACCTACGTTTTTTGCCGTCGATCAAGACGGCAAGACAGCTAATACGGGATAATGTCTTAGGCCGTCCTGTAAGGGCAAGTTTTCAAGTGGGTCAATGGTTACCTGATTGGCGTCCCGCGCAGGACTATCGGCAAAGTTACAGCGTATCACGCGAATTAGGTGGGGGGGTTGTACTCGACCTGATTCACGAACTTGACGCTGCGCGATTTCTATTTGGCGAGTTTGAACAGATTTTTTCTCTTGGTGGTAAGTACAGCCGACTCGAGATCGAATCGGAAGATAGCGTCGCTATAATATTGGGGCGTCCCCATGGGCCGGTAGTGAGCCTTGGGCTAGACTATGTTTCCCAGAGCGGAGTGCGCCGTTATGAAATCATTTGCGATGAAGGAAGTCTGATCTGGGACCTGCCGGCTAGGACTTTGATGATTCTTCGCAGGGATAAGCAGGAGCTTGTGACAAATGAATGCTTTGATTTCGATATTTCTGCAAGCTACTTTGACGCCATGAAAGAATTTTTAAGTGCCGTTGAGGGCTCCCGTTCTTCCTCGCAGGATCTTGCCGACGGGCTAAGAAGTGTCCGCCTCGCCGTCCTAGCTAACCGTCAGTTGCGACAATGACAACCATCGCTAGCATTTGCGCACGTGGAGGCTCAACCGGCATCCCGGGGAAAAATATCAAACTTCTGCATGGTAAGCCCTTGATTGCATATACAATCGAACAGGCTCTAGCATGCCCGGAAATCCACAGGGTCTTCGTTTCTACCGACGATGAGGAGATTGCCGAGGTGGCCCGTAACGTTGGAGCTGAAGTACCTTTTTTGCGCCCACCTGAACTCGCCACAAGTAGTGCCGCCAAACTGCCTGTAATTCGCCATCTCGTGGAAACAGTGGAGAAGCTAGGTGTTCCTGTTACAAAAATTGTTGACCTGGATCCGACATCACCCTTGCGCCTAGTAGCGGACATCAGCCGTTGCATTGAAATGCTTGACAATGAAACAGATGTTGTTATCACAGCTTATCCTGCGGAAAAAAATCCCTATTTCAATATGGTTGAGCTCAAACCAGATGGGAATTTCGGCTTGGTCAAGCCTTTAGAAGGAGGCATTTTGGCTCGGCAACAAGCTCCGGTGGTATACGCTATGAACGCATCTGTGTATGTCTGGCATCGGCACACATTACAAAAAGGACTTTGGAACGGGAGGGCCAAATTGCATCTCATGACTCGTGAACGCTCAATCGACATCGATAATCCCATCGATTTCAAATTCGTTGAGTTGTTACTAGAACTAAATAATACTAAACAATAAACTATAAGCAACTCTTTACAAAAGATTCGGTTTGTATGGAGATGGCTTGAGCGCAATCGATGGGTTTTATTCTTCGTCCGCTGATTCTTCTTATTTCTTTGGTAGGCTTTGCCAGCGCTAATCTTGTCTATCTGGACTATCAATTAATTGCTATCAAGCAGTTGGCCGTGGTTGAAAACCTGAAGGCAAAGCCAGAGCTTAAGCATTACTCAAGCTTCTAGGTGAATGACCAGATTGGAGACTTCTCAAAGACCAATTTTTCCTGGTACGAGGCATCCAATCAGGTTTGGTTCGAATGGTCGGCCATTTTCAAGAAGGCGTGGTCGGCAGAAAAGTGGTAAGCGAACAACGTTGATACGCGTGAACGGTTTTACAAAGGCATTCGTTATGGTGCTGCTGATATTGATCCAAAGGGAAAAAATGTAAATTTGTTCTTAAGAATACCTCGCTATATGGGAAAACTGGAATTGTCCGCAGGTATTTTTCCTTGAAGTATTTTGGCTCTAAAAGTCTGCAAGAGTTTTTGTTGTCGATAGCGTCTATCGAGAGCTGTGAGATCGTCGCTAAATCCTTATCGACTGTTTCCCAGCAATTCGATACAAAATTTGTAAACTTGGTGAATTAACTATGAAAACAGTTTTTAATTTGGGCGGTCGCCTTATTCTAGTGATGGGTGGTGCTGGTATCCTCGGGAAGCAAATTTGTTCCACGCTGGTGGATAGTGGAGCAAAAGTTCTGATTGTCGATCGCGAGAGCGATCTCGCACACACAGTCGCGGAAGAAATTTGTGTCGACGCCGGTTCAGGTGTTGCGCGGGGCTTTGGCTGTGACATCACAGATCGGCCTTCGCTGCTTGATCTGAAAATGCAGATCGAGGCTGAAGTCGGACCCGTTCAGGTTCTTATTAACAATGCGGCAACGAAAAGTCCCAATTTTTTTGAGCCGTTTGAAAACTTTCCGGAAGAAGACTGGGATTTGGTCATGGATGTCAACCTGAAAGGTGTTATGCTGGGTTGTCAAATCTTTGGCGGTGCCATGGCTGAGTACGGTCAAGGTAGTATCATCAACACCTTGTCGGTGTATGGAATTATTGCCCCGGATCAGCGTATCTACGAAGGTTCAGAATACGAAGGCCGTGCCATCAACACGCCGGCTGTTTACTCGGCCAGCAAAGCCGCTGTGTGGGGACTGACGAAATACCTTGCAGCTTACTGGGGTAACCGCAACGTTCGCGTTAACGCAATTACACCAGGTGGCGTTTTTAGTGGACAGAATGATGAGTTTGTGAAACGTTACAGTGCAAGGGTGCCTTTAGGACGCATGGCCTCTCATGATGAAATGAGCGGCGCCATTGTGTACCTGTCATCCGACGCATCTTCCTATGTGACGGGTCAGAATATCGTTATAGACGGTGGCCTAACTGTCTGGTAACCCCCGTTTCCCTGTCTGTTTGAAAAACTAGTCCAAATCCATGAACTCTTATTCATCTCCAAAATTCACCCAATTACCTATATGGCGGGTGGTTTTTCTACAATGTAAATCTATTGTGATTAATATTCTCCACAAACTTATTCGTCAGAGAGGACGAGTTCGTTACCAGGTTAAAAGTGACTACGACCAGAAAGAGTGGCGGGGGCATCTTAACGCCACCAAGTGGGAGCATGAAAATGACTGAAGCTGGCAACACTTTTATCATTGCGGAAGCAGGAGTGAATCACAATGGTCGGCTTGACCTAGCTTTGCGCCTGGTGGAAGTGGCGGCAGAGGCCAACGCTGACGCTGTCAAATTTCAGACTTTCCGAGCAGATCAGTTGGCCAGTGCTGCTGCTCCGAAGGCAGCGTATCAGAGTGAGCAGACGGGGTCTGGTAGCCAGATCTCTATGCTTCGCCAATTGGAACTGTCCGAGGCGGATCATCGGGCCGTAGTGCAGCGCTGCCTTGAGCTGGGTATCGAATTCATGTCGACCCCCTTTGATGCAGATTGTGCAGACTTTCTGGTTGGCTTGGGGATGCGCAGAATTAAGGTGCCTTCAGGTGAGTTGACTAACAAACCTTTTATTGAGTATCTTGCAATGCTCGGGAGACCGCTTCTTATATCCACCGGGATGGCTACTCTTGAAGAGGTGAAAGAAGCCCTTGGATGGATTGAGGCAGTCCGTGAAGTGCTTCCGTTGAAACCACCCATTACATTACTTCACTGCACGTCAAATTATCCTACGGCGCCAGATGATGTCAATTTACGAGCGATGGCGACGATTGCATCTGAAACGGGGCTTGCGGTGGGTTACTCGGATCATACCAACGGAATTGGCGTCGCTACCGCGGCCGTGGCACTTGGGGCCACTGTGATTGAAAAGCATTTCACACTTGACCGAAATATGCAGGGCCCGGACCACCACGCCTCGCTTGAACCGAGTGATCTAGCGGAGATGGTCAATGCCATAAGGTTTGTTGAGCGTTGCCTAGGCGATGGTGTTAAGAAGCCGCGCGCCACTGAATGGGTGATGCGAGACGTTGCAAGGCGCAGTCTCACTCTCGTCAAGAGCATGAACCGCGGTGATATCCTACAGCCTGGTAATATTGCCATCCTTAGGCCTGGCAATGGAATCGCCCCGAAATTCGAGAAGCACATCATAGGCCGCTCATTGGCTCGTGCGTTGCCGGGCGGGACAACATTGCAATGGAATGACTTGCAGGAATGAGTCGGCATGTTATTTATTTGACAGGATCTCGTGCCGACTTTGGCCTGATGCGCTCAACACTTGAATTGCTCAATAAAGACTTTCGCCTGCACCTCGGTATTATCGTAACAGGCCAGCACATGTTATATGATTGCGGCATGACTGTTGATGAAGTGGATGCTAGTGGATTGCCAGTTGTAGCCAGAATAAAAGCAACTCCGGACGGAGGGGATGGCGGTGCTATGTCAAAGGCCATAGCAGCTACGTTGGTTGGCGTGACCCAAGTCCTTGAACATCACAAGCCAGACGTATTGCTGCTGTTGGGCGACCGTGGCGAGATGCTGGCTGGTGCTTTGGCTGCCCTGCATTTGAATACGCCCATTGCCCATATCCATGGTGGGGAACGCTCGGGGACTGTTGATGAGCCTATCCGACACGCTATCTCCAAGCTAGCGCACTATCACATGACATCTACTGAGGATGCCAAGAGGCGATTGGTTCGAATGGGTGAGCTAGAGTCTTCGATATTCGTCACTGGGGCGCCGGGCCTCGATGGACTGGTCATCGATGGCAGTATTAGTCGGGCAGAAATGTTCGCTAGTAAGGGTTTGGATCCTTACAAGGAACTTGCACTGGTGGTTTTTCATCCTGTGGTGCAATCTGCCAACCTCGCTGGCGATGAAATAAAAAGCTTGTTGGATGCTGTTAGCAGGCAGGGCTTGCAGGCGCTATGTCTAATGCCTAATTCTGATGCTGGCAATCACTCTATTCGAATGGTTTATGAAGAATATGCTACTGCAGGGCTTATACGGATTGCCAACCACCTACCCCGCGCTGATTTTCTTCGATGGATGCAGGTTGCGGACGTGATGGCGGGTAACTCTTCGAGTGGTATCATTGAAGCGACAACCTTCAAGCTGCCAGTGGTAAATGTTGGTGCGCGACAACATGCTAGGGAGCATGCTGGCAACGTTATCGATTGCGATGCGATAACTGTGGAAATCGAGCAGGCATTGTGCCGTGCTCTCGCCTTGCGCGGCTCAAAATTCGTGAATCCCTATGGTAACGGTGACGCGGGCCGCAAGATCGTCGATTTGTTGGCGACTTTGCCCTTGCCCGCCAGTCTCCTTGCCAAACTCAATACCTACTGACAATGGGCTACGACACCGGAACCGTCCTACCGCCGCTGCGTATCGCTGGCGCAGGTGGCCATGCCAAGGTCGTCGTGGATGCACTAAAGAATCGGAACCCGCATCGCTTAGTCGTTGTGTCCGATGATCGCGCGATCGTCGGTGCCATGACGTTGCAGGGATTGCCGGTGGTTATGCCCCTGCTGACCCCGCCGATCCCCCGTGGACAAGCCATACATGTTGCGCTGGGACGCAATCGTTTGCGGCAGAAAATCTCGCTGGAGGCTGAAGGACTCGGATTTACCCTCGAGTCGATCACGCATCCGTCTGCATGTGTCGCTGCAACAGCCTCCTTGGGACCAGGTACGCTTGTTGCCGCCCGCGCTGTCGTCGGTCCTGACGCGCGGGTCGGCAGGGGATGCATTGTGAATCACGGAGCGGTCGTGGACCATGATTGCAGCGTCGGTGACTGGGCTCACATCGCCCCGGGCGTTGTGCTGGGCGGTGAGGTTGTTGTCGGGGAAGGTGCCATGGTGGGTGCGGGGGCCATTGTGTTGCCAGGCTGTCGCATCGGTGCCTGGGCCGTCGTGGGTGCCGGAGCGGTGGTGACGCGCGATGTAGGGGAAAACAACTTTGTCGTCGGTGTGCCGGCAAAAATCATGGACAGGGGTAGTGATGAGTGAAATTGAAAAACTGATTGTCCGTGGTGAGGCAACAATTCGTGATGCGCTGGAAAGCCTTCAGGTGACGGCCTACGGCATTTTGCTGATGGTCGATTCCGGTGGAAAGTTGATCAGAACAGTGACGGATGGAGATATTCGCAGACTGCTGCTGGCCAATGTAGGTTTCGACCAGCCGTTGGGTTTGCTGCCGGTTCAGCATCCGATCTCGGTGTGTTTTCCTTGCGACGAGAAAATCGCACTGGCAGTTATGAACAAGCACAAGATTGACCAAATTCCCGTGGTGGACAATGACGGGCGACCGCTGTCGGTTTACCGCAGACGAGATGTAGATTCGCAAATTCTGCTGTCGACCCCGCATATCGGGACGGCCGAGTTGGCTTACGTGGAAGAGGCATTTCGAACAAACTGGATTGCACCTCTCGGACCGAACGTCGATGCTTTTGAGTCTGAACTCGCGGAGTTGGTTGGCGCCGGCTATGCTACCGCACTGTCGTCTGGTACGGCTGCGATTCATCTCGCGTTGCGTTTGCTGGAGGTCAAGGAGGGTGACCATGTCTTTTGTTCCTCGCTGACGTTTGTCGCAAGTGCCAATCCGATCTTGTATGAGCGTGCTGTTCCTGTTTTCATTGATTCCGAGCCGGAAACTTGGAATATGTCGCCTTCGGCATTGCGTGCTGCGTTTGAGCAGGCAGACCAGCAGGGCAAGCTTCCTAAGGCGGTGATTGTTGTCAATCTATATGGTCAAAGCGCTGACATGGATCCCATTCTGGCGATATGCGACCAATATCAAGTGTCCGTCATCGAGGATGCTGCCGAATCTCTAGGTGCAACTTATAAGGGACGAGCAAGTGGCACCCTGGGGCGCCTCGGGGTGTACTCGTTCAATGGAAACAAGATCATCACCACATCGGGCGGCGGAATGCTTGTATCCGACGATGCCGCTCTCATTGCCCGTGCCCGCCATCTTTCCACCCAGTCCCGCGAAGCCGCCGCGCACTATGAACATACAGAAATCGGGTACAACTATCGTATGAGCAATGTGCTGGCGGGCATTGGCCGGGGGCAACTGCAAGTATTGAATGACAGGGTTCAATTACGGCGCCATGTATTTGCAACCTACCAGCGCTTGCTGGCTGATGTCACTGAAATCGAGTGGATGCCGGAGGCGAGTTTCGGCACTGCCAACCGCTGGTTGACTGCTTGCACGCTGTCTGGTCCCTTGCGTCCAGCCGATCTGATCAAGGCATTGGCCAAGGATAGTATTGAGGCCCGGCCGGTCTGGAAGCCAATGCATCTCCAGCCCTTGTTTGCAGGACGAACTTTCGTGACTCACACGACCGGGCTGGATGTGGCCGCCGATTTGTTTGAACGCGGCGTTTGCATTCCCTCGGGTTCAAACATGACCGAGTCACAGGTGGAGCGAATCGCCTCGGTGATACGGTCGGCAGTGCGTCGCGTATGACCGTTAATCTGACAATGCCTGCGGACCTGCAGTAACAAGACGCGAGCGCATTTAGGCATGTTTCGTCGGATTTTTTACAACACCGTACTAACGGCGTGGGCCTTCTTGATCTCGGGCCTTGTCGGTCTGTGGCTCGTGCCGGTTCTGATTCATGCCTACGGAGTATCGGGATTCGGGTTGATCATGTTGGCAAGGATGTTCATGCCGACTGCGGGTATCGGGTTGCTGGATTTTGGTATTTCTGAAATTGCCACCCAAACTGTGTCTATCGCTCGAGCCGATAAAGACTGGCCTTGTGCCAAACAGCGTCTTCAGGTTCTGTTAATCGCCACTGTGTTATTGGGTATCCTGGTTGGCGGCATACTCTATTTCTTGGCACCTTGGATTAGCCGATGGCTGCATGTCGGCGAAACGCAAAGTGATGCATTTACTCAAGTAGTTCAAGCAACTGCGGTGTTACTTCCTTTGCTGTTCACTGGCTTGATATTCGAGGGAATACTGAAAGGCTTTGAAGACTTTCCGAGACTGCGCACCATTGAAGTCGTCACTCTTCTCGGTTATGCAGCGGTAACAGTCTGCGGGGTCTATGCGGGGTGGGGTTACAGCTGGGTTGCATGGACGTTCGTTATTGCGCAAAGCGCTAAGGCGGCTACACTAGGCATACGCCTAAGGCATTGCTGGCCCAGCGATTTTTCCCCGGCGGTTGGATGTTTAGGATCGGCACGTTCCTTTGTGTTTGTGCGCGGGCGGCTACTTTTTTTTTCCAGAATTCAGAGCACTTTGCAGCATCAAACGCCGACATTATTTATTGGCTTCTTGGTCGGTCCGGCAGGCGCAGGCCTCTACGATGCGATCACCCGTCTGCCGCGCTTTGCGAAATCAGTACTGTCCATCTTGAGCTCGACACTTTTGCCTGCAGCTTCACGTCTAAATGCTTCTGGCGACCATGTTCGGCTTCGTTATCTGGGTGAATTCGGATTGTCTGTACTACCGGCATTGGTTTTTCCTCCGCTGGCAATTGCCGCCCTTTTTTCTACCGACCTGTTGGCTCATTGGCTGGGTAACAATTTCATTAAGTACAGCCCTTGGCTCGCCGTTTATTGGCTAGTCCCGGCCTTGAACACGATTTTGAGTTTTCAAAGCACCACCCTGCTGAGCCGTCCAAATTTTCTGCGTGACAACAATCTAATTTCATTTGTACAAACGGTACTGCAACTATCACTGTCCTTTTTTCTAGTCAGTGGGTTGCAGCAGAACGCATTTATTATCGGACAGGTTGTAGCCACGATGGCCGTATTCGCCTGGCAGGTTCGGTTGAGCAGGCGCCATCTGGGCCTGCCGTTTGCAAGGCTTGTGCGTTTTTCAGCCTATACCATTTTTGCCATAACATTGGTCGTCTTGATGCGTTACTCCGGTATGTATTCTACATTTGTCAGCCTGTGGGGATTGCTCTTAGCGATCAGCGGTGGATGCTTGCTGGGTTGGGCCATCAGCGCTCGCTGGTTCTTGACTGAGGAAGATCGATGTGACGTGAGACGGTTGTTTGCAGCAGTTGTCCGCCGGTAGTTTTTAAATCTGATCCGTAAAACCCTTGAACCAACTTTCTTGTTTCTAATAATTAGGAAACTACTATGCTAGACCACGACGTTTGGTTGCCGAGTGAACCGCGCCTGAACTTTCCAGTATTTGGGGGCTTGGAAAACCACGTCGACATCACCATTCAGGAGCCTTCGGCCATCACAGGTCGCAAGTTGGCTGCGCCGCTCTACCATTTTTTTAAGAAACGTAAGGGGTTAAGCGCAACCTTGCGCGATTACTGGTTGATTGTCTTTAATCCGCCTTATCGGTTCAAGGGGGTTTTCGTTGATCGTCAAGGTCATCAGCGGGCGGTGAGCGATTTTCCAGGGACGTTCCGTGCCGGAGATTACTTCCATTGCAACATTAATCAGTGGCTTGAGAAGTTAGGGGTGCCGATGGCGGATGGTAATTTTATCCTCATCGCCAATCGCGGTCGCCCTGATCTTTTCAGCAGTTCTCCTGGTAATGTGACATTAAGGGTTGTTGGGCCGCGCCATGTTGCAGGATTTCGAACCGGTTTTTTTTGCCGAGCCTTGAATGAGGGCCACAAACATTTTGGCTACACTGGTCTTAATCCGCAGGTCGAAGTCTGCGCAGATGCAGTTGCGGGACTCTTGCTTATCAATCATTCGAGTGCCCCAGGCTATGACAAAACGGTGAGTCCTCAGGTCCGGCTGCATCGCGCGGCGGATGATTTTTTGGAAGCATCATTTGGTAACATCGCCCCGCACGCAGCATTGGAGCGAAGTATTCCCGAACTTTTTCCTGACGCAGCAGAGTTCTTAGCCAGCTCTGGCGGGCGTGGGTACTCAATCACCACAGTCAGAGGCGCATCGCTGGCGTCGATCCATGTGCTTCGCACGCCCAAAGGCGAGTTGCTTAGCCTGGATCACTCACGTCCGGCCCATCCGAACATCGTTGATTACCTATGAGGAATCCCATAGTGTCTACCCTTGCGAATCTCATTGCCCAGCATCCGGCGTATCAGTTTGCTACCCAGTTTTCTCCATCAAATGAACGGATGAACTCGGTGATTGGATTTTTCAATTATTACGACCAAGTATTTCGTGATGCCACCATTCCTGTGACCTTGCATATGGTCTTTTATGACGCTACAGGTATTGAATGCAGCGCTCATTCTGTGAAGGTCGGACCCAATAGTGCAGTCCAGTTCGATGCTCGCGCCAATGGTGTGGACAGTGACGGGATGGTTGCAATAGCCGCTATTCCGGATCTCGATATCTACAAAATTAACAACAATAAGTTAAAACTCAGGTCTTCGATCACCACGGGTTTTTATATCAAGTGGGAAAACGAGCAAGGCGGGCATGACATCATGCACGAGTGGGCCGCTTTGCGAAGCCGGCCATTAGGCGAAACCATTCATCATATGGGTTTCGTGCGTGCGGCTATGCCAATCGAACACGGTGTCGTTCTGATGAATCCGGTATTGATGGCCGGAGAAGCCAGTTTACCCAAATTGAGATTGCGCGAATCCGGGAGTAGAAGGACGCTCGCTGAATCAAATGTTGAGCCTATCCCGGCAATGGGATCCCGCTCGATCAAACTTACCGACCACTTTCCGGATTTTTCGCAGCGACTTGAGGACGGGGCGGTGCTGGTCGTTGATGTCATAGCCGAGAACCTCTCCCCCCCACTGACCATGGAGTGGCATCCGTGCGGTGATTTTCATATCCACCATTTGTGAGTGGGTGTTGCCAAGGGCGGCATGTTGAAAGCAAATTTTTGATGAACATTGGATTTGTTGTAGATCACCCCAAGCGGGATTTGGATGGCGCGATTCGTGTCGCGCATGCATTTTCCCAACGCGGAGCAAATACCTACCTGATCCCGCTGTATGACCAGGGGGTTGATGTTCCGCTTCTCAATCTGGATGTGCTAATCGTCAATTACGCAAGACCAATTAACCTTGATCTGGTGCGTGGCTACGTGGACATGGGTTTGCCGGTATTTGTTCTGGATACGGAGGGGGGGATTCTGTCCGAGGAAGGTGCCAATTCCCCCGCCGGATTGAGCCGGTATGTTGCCGAAAGCGGCTACCGAGAACTGCTGGCTGGTTATTTTTTTTGGGGCTCACTATTGCGCGACGCGTTTATAGAGAGCGGTGCCATGCCGATAAATCGTCTTCATATTACAGGTTGCCCACGCTTCGATTTTGCGAGCCCTCGATGGGACGCGACGCTCAGCTTCCCAAGGCATGGCTATGTGCTAGTCAATGCGAATTTCCCGCTGGTGAATCCACGATTCGCGAGTAGTGCGAAGGAAGAAAGCTTGGGGCTGGTCAAGGGGGGATGGTCGGCAGATTACGTCGCACAAATGTTGACGGATCAACGGCAGATACTGAGCGCGTATCTGGATGCTGTGCATACAGTCGCCAAAGCATTTCCAGAACAGGATTTTTTGATACGTCCGCATCCTTTTGAAAATAGCGGGATATATGACAAGGAATTCGCCGATCTGCCCAATGTGGCGGTTGATGGTTCTGGTAATGTGCTCAATGCCATACGACACAGTTGCTGTGTGATCCATCTTAATTGCGGAACAGCAATTGAGGCCATCATGTTGCAGCGTGTCCCGATATCGATGGAATTTCTAAATACGCAACACATGGCCAATCACAGCACCTTGCCTTCGAAAATTAGCCTGAAGGCCTTCTCCCAAGAGGCTTTGCACGCTATAGTCGCAGACATTGCAACTGCGGAAAAGGTATTTGATTTTCAAGGCAAGTATGGCGCTTTTATTCACCCCTATTTCCACGAAAACGACGGCTCAGCCGGGGACCGCGTGGTGGAGATTGTGTTGGGGCAGTTTGCCCCCCGGAAAAAGCTCGGCATGTTTGCCCAGGTGCAGTCTTCGTTGCGAAGTAGCCGGCTCCACAGCAGTTTGGGGCAACGATTCCAGGGTGTCTTGGCAAACTTGCTAGGATCTGCGGCGACCGCCAGTTTGCGCGCGTTGCGCCACCGGAAGCGCCGCGACAAGTTTCTTTCGATTGATATAGTTCGGCGATTGCTTGAGCAACTTGCTCGGCATGATGGAAGTCCGGCTGCGAAAGTATGTCAAGTGCGGCACCCCATTACGGGGTTGCCGCTGTCATCCCTGCGAATTTCTCCATAAGCACTCTATTTCATAATCAGGGCCAAGATACCTGCCTGTAGGATGCGTTTCAGGTCAACATATGCAAAAAAAGTCTACCGTACTTCTCATCACCACCTTAGCCGAATACCAAACAGTATTCTGGATCGCTATCGGTCTGGAATTGCGAAAACGCCATCAAGCTGTTGCATTTCTCTCTTTCGATGATCGAAGCAGCGAGGCTTTGAGAGCACAGGGCTTTCCCACCTTTCAAGTTGCGCCGACGGATGAGCCAGCGGATATTTCGGATGCGGCAGTCGATGTTGCAATGGCGAGATTCGGGATCCGTAATCTGAACCATTGGTTTAGTCATGAACGTTTTACGTTTGGCATCAGGAAAAGCGAGGACTTGAGGCGTAAACTGTTGACCTATCTATCGCTGGCAGATCGAACGTGTGACAGCCTCAAACAAGAGGGTCATGGCATTATCCTAGTCCAGGAGCTGGGCGGATTCCTGAGCGTCATCGCCAGTTTTTTTGCAGCCCGCCGCCATGGGGTCGATAACTGGTTCATTGAGCCCGCGTTCTTTCGGGGGCGCATGTTTTTTCTAAAAAACGACTTTGCTGCGCTCAAAATCCGGAAGGTTCCTGATTGCGCTGCAGTATCTCCGCAAGTGCGAGACTACATCGCGGCGACTCTGGCAAGCGGCACGATTGTGGTTCCCAAGAAGGACCGCCATCAATACACAACAGCATTCAGCAAGATCATTAATCTGCGTAATTTCAAGCGCCTGGTCGAAAAACTCACTGACAAATACGTTCATGGCAAGCGCCAGGAGTTCAGCTACATTGGTAGATATATACTGGTTCACGCACGCATGTTGTTGAACAGCCTTCGCCTGCACGGTAATTACATAACGCTGAGCCCTGGAATGCGGTTCGTATACTATCCGCTTCACGTCCCTGGCGATATGGCGTTGACGCTTCGTTCACCGCAATTTCTCGACCAGTTGGCATTGATCGATTATCTGGCTCGCATTGTTCCACATACCCACAAGGTCGCCATCAAGGAGCATCCGGCCATGATCGGTGCGATAGATGCCGGGCGTTTGAAGGAGCTGGTCAACCGCTACGACAACCTCATCCTCCTCCCGCCCTCGACCAACAACTACGAGGTTTTGCGTGCTGCGGACGTCATTGTTTCCGTCAACTCAAAATCAGGGGCAGAGGCAGCATTACTTAATAAGTCCGTGATCGTTCTTGGCGATGCGTTTTACCGGGATTCTCCGTTGGTACAGGCGCTGGATAGCGTCACCCAGCTACCAGATGCGCTAATGCGATTCATGGTTAGTCCAAAGCCGCTTAACAACGATCATGCTGCAGTCGAACCTTATTTTGAGGCGGTCTGGCGTGAGAGTTCTGTGGGTGAGCTTTACGTTTCCGAACCGGAAAATGTGGTTGAATTCACTGACGCATTGCTGCGGAAGGTTGTTGCGCAATGATTGCTTCTTTCCTCGGTTTGTTGATGGTTGCGTGGTTTATTGTGCGACGACCCCTTGGCGCCTTTGCGTTGATCTTTCTGCTAGTTACCTTCACCTGGAGATTGGTTGCAGCAGCGTATCTTGACGTGATGGGGCCGCTCTACTCATACGAAGCTGATCGCATGGTAGGCGGCGGTATCGCGGCGGAATTTTTTGGCATGACGATCATCCTAACGATCGCAGTCATGGCCTACATATTTCGGCCCGCCTACTTTGCTGGTAAAGTCTCTTCTGCGCTACGGCCATCGACGGCATCCCGTACAGGATTCAGCTTAGGTGATGGAGTTTTCTGGCTATCCACGCTCTACGTGATCGGGCTGTTCACAGACATGTTGCTTCGAGGCGTGATCCCGTTGTTCGACTGTATGGAGCGGTATGAGTATCTCTCCGACTACGCAGGCCCGCTCCACTTGGCCTTGTTCAAATATGGCCCACTCCTTGCCTTGCACCTCGGCACTTTCTGTGTGTATCCACGCTTGCGTTGGGGATCCTATGATTATCGCTTCATGTTAATGCTCGTCATACTCCTGTTTTACAGCGCCCTTACGGGCAGTCGTTTTTCGGCATTTTACAGCCTGTCGCTGTTCTTCATCATGCCATTCAGCCTAGTGCTCGCGTTAAAACTATATGGCGACCTTCCCCCTCTGGACAAGCGTACTACGTTTGTTGGCCGATTCCTTGACCATCCCCTGCTTCTTGCAATTTTGGGTTTGGTGTTGGTGGTGATTGTGTCCTTCACGATGGTCCACTCATACGCGAACGTGCGGGCAGAGGGGGGGTGCAAAGACACTCTCCGGATGTCAATGAATAACCTGGACTCGCCCATTGCCGTGGCCGCCATGAACCAAAAGCGAGTCGAAACGCTAAATTATATCTTAGACACTCAGGGAACGGTCGCCCGTTTTCTGGACCCGAAAACACTATTTCGGATAGAGCAAAGGATTCTTGTTCAGCCCATACACATGTGGTTCATGACTTGGGATCGGGTGGTCGAACGTTATGATCGAGACCCTGCGGGGGCATTTGATTTCGTTTTCGATCACGACAATGCCCGCCAAGGCAACCGAAGCATCCAGTATTTGATGAGTCGCACACTTCCTGCCGAACGGGCGGCCTACTTGAGGAGTGTCGGTAATCAGTTTGCTGGTGGGTACCCCGAAATTTTTTATGAATTGCTTGGGCCATGGTTTGCGTGGTTGGCAATTGCGTTGTTTGCGGCTGTGACTGCCTTGTTGCTCAGGCATTGGCTGCTTTCGTTACTCCGAGGCCACTTCCTCACAGCCTTTTTTGCAGCATATGTGTATTACGCTTTTCTGGTCATGTATATCGGCGGCATGCTCAATTTCCTTATCGTTCTCACCTTTTGGACAAAAGTCGCTCTATTGGTGTTCTTATCTTGGTATGAGCTTCGCAGAAGCAATCAGGGACGTCCGCTCATGCCTTGGCGATTTGGTCGTTGACAATGGGTATGAGCGGTACCTCCATACCCGAGATTCTGGATAGTAGTGATGCGCTCGTTTCCATCATTACCCCGGCGTTTAACTCGGCCCGCTACGTGGATGCCACCATCTCATCAGTTAGGGCTCAGTCCTATGAAAACTGGGAGATGCTCATTGTCGACGATTGCTCCAGTGATAACACGGTGGAAATCGTTGAACGGGCGTCCGCCCTGGATCCGAGGGTGCGGCTCATTCGGCAGCTTCATAATGGGGGCCCTGCAGCAGCAAGGAATTCGGCATTGATGGCTGCGAGAGGGCGCTGGATTGCGTTTCTGGATAGCGATGATCTTTGGCTGCCTCAAAAACTTGAATTGCAACTTGCCTTCCAGCTAAGCCATTCTGCCAAAATCACTTTCACCGCGTTCCGGCGTATCTCGGCAGACGGTCAAACGACAGGCCGCCTCATAAACATTCCAGATCGTGTCAGCTACCAGCAGCTTCTTGGGAATACGGTTATTGCGACTTCGACGGTGATTATTGATCGTGAAATTGCGGGTGAATTTCGAATGAAGGCGACGTATTACGATGACTTTGGTTGCTGGCTGGATATGTTGCGCGGTGGGGATGCCGCTCTTGGCCTGCAATATGACTTGATGCGCTATCGTGTAGTCAGTCAGTCAGTTTCTAGAAACAAGAGGAACTCTGCCCGTCAGGTGTGGAGTACTTACCGAACAGTCGAGGGAATTGGGCTGCTGCGTGCGGCCTGGCATTTCGTAAACTATGCGGTAAATGGCTACCTCAAACACCGGCGGTTTTAAGGGGTTGGTATGCAGGCATTGGTTACTGGGGCAAACGGCTTTGTTGGACGTGCACTCTGTAGCGATCTGATTAGTCGTGGCGTGGCTGTCAATCGTTGTGTGAGAAGTGCCGCCATCACTGGTGACACATTCTCGGTCGGTGAAGTTGATGGGGAGACCGACTGGAGCGCTCCCTTGAAAGACTGCGATGTAGTGGTTCACCTTGCCGGTCGCGCACACCAATTGAATGACTGGAGTCGTGATCCACTAGAGGAGTTTCGCCGCATCAATGTCAGAGGCAGTTTGGCGCTTTTTTCGCAAGCTGTGGTGCAGGGGATTAAGCGGTTTGTGTATATCAGTTCTGTTGGGGTGAATGGCAATCAGACCACTATACCTTTTATGGAGTCAGATCTTCCGCAGCCTTTTGAGCCCTATGCGATTTCGAAATTGGAGGCGGAAGTTGGCCTAAAAAAAATAGCTACTGAAACCGGGGTTGAACTCGTGATCATTAGGCCCCCACTCGTTTATGGACCTGGGGCACCCGGAAACTTTGGTCGACTGGTACGGTGTGTGCGCAAAGGCATTCCTCTGCCGCTCGGCGCTATTCATAACCAGCGAAGTCTGGTCGCGCTAGGAAATCTAACAGATTTCATTGCCGTGTGCTTGAAAAATCCAGCTGCAGCCAACCAGATATTCTTAGTGAGCGATGGTAAGGATATTTCAACTACAGAACTCCTAAAAAGAATTTCGCTCTTGATGCAAAAGCCTGACCTGCTTCTACCTGTGCCATCGGCTTGGATCGAGAAACTAGGAATCATAATGGGGCAGGGTGATACGGTGCGACGTTTGTGTCATGACTTGCAAGTTGACATTAGTAAAGCCCGTAACTTACTCGAGTGGTCGCCACCCCTGACTCTTGACGAAGGCTTGTTATTAGCCATTAATGGGATGTAAGAGTTTAGCTGATAGGGAGTTGAATTTTGGCGAGTATTTAGTTACTAAGTCTTTAGTGATACTAGTTCTTGGATTCTACGATTTGGCCAAGCTTGCAATTTCTACAAAGTGTCTTGCATTAAGATATATGATATGGATTGAAGTCAATAAGACATGATGTTCCAATCAAGCTTTAGATTGCGGCGCCTCTCTCAGAGCTACTAAATAAAAAGTTCTTCTTCTCAAGCAATCGGCCGAATCCTAATTTCTCTGAGATTATTATTAATCGGTAAATCACCCTTTTGGCATAATAGATCAGGTCATCCCAACGCTAAATAATATAGTGTAATGCTCAGTTGCCTATTACCAAGGCGCTAGAAAGAGTTCGTACGAACCAAGCCAAGAACTAGTGCGACTTGGTAGAGCACCTACTATGCTAAAAAGACTCTAATTTCCACTAGTGCATAGGGTAAGTTTACTTTTGTTCTAAGCATCTGCTCAAAAATCACTGATATCTCAAGACCTAATCCAGCATACATTATTTAAAACTCGTATAGTCATCCGTTAATAAATGACTATCCCCAGTCTTGTAAGAAGGTTCAAGCATGAAACCCAATCGGCACATTTGGCAATCAAAGATCACCATCTGCGGGACTTTATCAAAATAATTGTTGAGATGCGCGTCAGTAAATATACCCCCTTTTTGTTTTACCTCGACCAAGTTTTAATTAATTGACCGAAGCCTTCTATACCTGAAGTAAAATACATTGCCTATTGAATCAATAGTTTGGTAGACGCCCCTGAGCAGCCCCACAGAGTGACTCTAGAGCATTACAATACGTTAAAGTGAATATTCTGCTGATTCGAGCGACATCTAGTAAATTAATTAGAGTGCTTAAAAAACTGGCAGTTGACTTTGCTTAATGAAAATTACCAATTATTGGATTTAGCTATATGAATTATTGGTCCCAACGGGGGATGGATTATTTTTTAGTCAAGCGGGTTTTTGATGCAACTCTTAGCTGTATTGCACTAATACTGCTTTCCCCCTTAATGTTCATCATTGCACTTATCATTGTTGGCCTCGATGGATATCCAATAATTTATTGGTCTAAACGTATCGGGGCAAACACAAGAGTTTTTAAAATGCCAAAATTTAGAACCATGAAACCAGAGACACCAGCAGTAGCTACACATCTACTTAAGAGTCCAGATGCCTACATGACATTAATAGGACCGTTTTTGAGGAAAACTAGTCTTGATGAGTTACCTCAGTTGTGGAGTATTTTAATTGGAGACATGAGTCTTGTTGGGCCAAGACCTGCTTTATTTAATCAAACCAAACTCATTGTAATGAGAAAAAATGCTGGGATTGATCAACTTAAGCCTGGTTTAACTGGCTTAGCTCAAGTCAATGGCCGCGATGAATTGACTGATGTAATCAAAATACAATTTGATCAGAAATATTTAAAAAATATTTCTTTTTCTTTGGATTTGAAAATTATTGGTTTGACTTTTATTCAAGTGCTTTTCGGTAAAAATGTCTCGCATTAGTATATGACTTATATACTCCAAACTTTAATATTGTCTATTTTGGGTCTTCCGAGAATACTAAAGCGCACGATTGTTTTAGCGATAGATATTACTCTGAGTGTGTCGAGTGTATTAGTTGCGTTTTATTTGAGAACGGGAGAGTGGGTTCCCCTCTCTGGTGTTGGTGAGTGGAATCCATCATTGGTGATTCTTGTCGCCCTGATGATTGGCCCACCAATGTTTTTTATTAGCGGCCTTTATCGAGAAATATTTAGATTCTCTGGTACAAGATGGTTAGTTAAATTGCTAAAAGTAATGGTACTTTATGCTGGAATTTTTATTGCGCTATTTACCTTTTATGGAATTCCTCAGGTGCCTAGAACTATTGGACTTATTCAGCCAATTATATTTCTTATAATGGTTTGCGCAAGTCGTGTAATTTTTAGTTTTTGGTTTAACAATGGTAACCAGAGACAACTCAAGACCGCATTGGTTTCTAATGTACTCATTTATGGGGCTGGAGCAGGTGGTCGCCAATTATTAGAATCGCTCAATCATAGTTATGTTATGCGGGTAGTTGGATTTTTAGACGACGATTCCTCAAAACACGGGGGGAGCATTGATGGTATAAGAATATACAACTCAAAAGATTTAGATAATTTGGTGATCAAAAAAAATGTTACTAAAGTGTTGTTAGCAATACCCTCGCTTAAAGGCACTCAGCGAAATGTGGTTTTAAAAAAAATCTCTGATTCAAAGGTTAATGTATTAACTCTCCCCAGTATGTCTGATCTTTTGAATGGAAAGTATTTGGTTGAGCAGTTAAAGCCCCTAGATATTGAAGATCTGCTAGGGCGAGATGTTATCCTACCTAATATTGATCTCCTTGCGAAAAATTCATACTCTAAGGTTGTTTTAGTTACAGGTGCTGCTGGATCAATTGGTAGCGAGTTATGCCGGCAAATCGCCAGATATGACCCTGAGCTTTTAATTTGCTTGGATCAAAATGAAGAGGGTTTATACCGAATAATAGAAGAGTTAAGTTACAATAAATTTTCTACTACAGGTTTAAAACTCAAGCTTAAGCCGATTTTGGCATCAGTCAATGATGAGGCTTTGCTACGTAAATTATTTTTGCTGAATCGCCCCGATATTATTTATCATGCCGCTGCTTACAAGCATGTACCAATCGTAGAAGACAACCCTGTTATAGCAGTTAAAAATAATATTTTCGGCACCTTAATGATTGCTCAGTTATCAGACGAATTTAAGGTGGATCGGATGATTTTAATCAGTACTGATAAAGCGGTTAGGCCAACTAACATAATGGGTACTACCAAAAGAATTGCGGAATTAATTCTTCAGAGTCTGGCGCAAAGATCGACATCAACAATTTTCTCGATGGTGAGATTTGGTAATGTATTAAACTCATCAGGATCAGTTGTGCCTAAGTTTCGCAAGCAGATCGATGCTGGAGGGCCTATCACTATTACTGATTTAAGGGTTACACGTTTCTTTATGATGATTCCTGAGGCGGCACAATTGGTGATTCAAGCTGGCGCGCTGGCTAAGGGGGGCGAGGTTTTTTTACTGGACATGGGAGAGCCAATAAAAATTATGGACTTAGCATGCAAGATGATTGAGCTTTCTGGGTTGGAAATTAAAAGCCCCCAAAACCCAAAAGGTGATATTGAGATTCAAGAAATTGGCCTACGTCCCGGGGAAAAGCTTTATGAAGAGCTACTAATCCATGGTAATCCTGAAAAAACTACCCACCAAAAAATTTTTAAGTCTAGTGAGGAATATTTACCTTTTGAGATACTGAGCACCAAACTTCAAAAACTCTATAGTGCCGTAGAATTATTTGACGAAAAAGCTCTTTTAGAAATATTGGAAGAGCTTGTCTTGGAGTATCGGCCAGAGCATCGTCAAAACTAAAAGTTTATTCACATAAAAACCTCTATTTGAAATTAATTAGATATGTTGATTCAACCCAAAATACGGGGAGGGATACTTGTTTCATAAGTGCTAGCCCCATAACTAGAGTTCTCTGAATCGCTACTAATAAACTAGACATTTCCCAACCTCGCTTGGTACTGCTTTTCAAATAATACTGGAGAAAGGCCATTGTTGTAACCATGGCGCCTTACCGGGTTATAAAACATTTCGATGTAATCAAAGACATCTTCCCTTGCTTGTG